>NZ_JMDX01000272.1:0-6919 GCF_000935845.1 Paenibacillus sp. E194 | reverse complement strand
ACGTTAACTCCACGCAGTAACCCGACATACATTTGCATCGAAACGACCACATCCCTTAGTTCCAATCTTCAGTTTTTCATTTCCATGACTACTTCATATCACTACTCTAAACCACTACTTCAAATAAATGCCGAGCGGTAAATTGGATTCTCCTGCCGTCATCAATTTGCACTGAAAGGTACGAACACCAACAGGAACCACAACCTTCGCAATCAAGCATACATTCGTGTTGTCCATCATGAGCGGTACACCGATTACTTTTCCATCAACGAAAATAGCCCCTGCGAATGCTCCCCCTCGAGGATTTACATAAATGCTAACAACCGCTTCTTCCTCCGTATCATTATGCAGCGGAATATCCACCAAGTAAATAGCACCGAATTGACCGGTATTATCAACCGCACCTTCCCGTAATTCACTTGCACTTGCGGCAAACAAAAAGTCAGAAGCCACTTCTCCATTCATCTTCTTTCGGGCACACACACGGTATACACGCTCTGTCCCTATAATATAGGCAGGCATACTTGCATGAACCTCGGCATAAGGCCAGCTTCCTCTAGGATGAGTGCAGTATGGAGTCAGCGGATCTGAATGAATGAGTCTTATATCAGCAGTGACGTCCCGACTTGCGACTGTACGGATGGCATACTCCATCTCCCCTGCCCCTGAATCCCGTTCTATCGTAAACTCATAGATGAACCCTGCAAAATAGTTGGTATCCAGCCTTACCGACTCAATCATTGCTGTGCTAGTCACATCTGCGTGTTGGTCTACGGAAGTATAATGTTCCAGCGTTCTGCTTAAACAAGACTTTGCAAGACATTGTCCTACTTGAATCATCTGATTGGACAACGGCTCAATATGGATATCCCTGTGGATATGCTGAATGGCTATCCGGGTAGATGTGGACAGGTTTTGTACAGTCACCCCTAGCTGCAGCGGTTGTCCTGTTTCATTGCGATGCCATCCGAATAGGCGATGCGTGACAGATTCCTCATCGGAGCACACGATATCATGCCATAAGGTACACGTTGTCCCCGGGAATGAGGACTCATTTAATATTTCAGGGTTATCGCTAACCAGTAAGCGGCGTTGATCATTGGCGAACGCACTTTCTACTTCACCAAATACAGAAGTAGGTACATTCATTATATCAACGGTCAAATCTTCTTGTTGACAAGCCATATGTATCCCCCTCATCTATAACAGCCGCGGCATCTCATTATACTTTGCTAATGGATGATTAACTTGCCTCTCACATGAAGACATCGAGCTCTATGTACCTCTAATCAGGATTTACATCGAATATTTACAAAGAGGGTGGGACAAACTCCAATTACAAAGGAGCGTGCATCCGTGGAAGTCATAGCCCGTACTATTTTTGCTTTCATCTCTTTGCTTACATTTAGCCGATTGCTAGGCAAAAAACAAATGAGCCACATTACCTTATTCAACTACATCACAGGAATCACATTCGGTTCTATCGCTGCGGATATCGCGATTGAGACTCATATTTCAGTTGTGGACGGAATCATAAGCTTAACGGTATGGAGCCTGCTAACAATAGGAACCGGTAAGCTGTCCTTAAAGTTCCCACGAATTCGCGTACTCTTAGACGGTGAACCTACCATTGTCATCAAAAAGGAAAGATTCTCGAAAAAGCAATGGCGTCCATGCATCTCAACATGGATGATATTAGCATGCTGCTTCGCGAAAAGGATGTCTTCTCCATTCAAGATGTTGATTATGCAATTCTGGAACCGCATGGAAGAATGAGTGTACTCAAAAAAGCCGAAAAAGAGTCCCCTACGAAAGAGGACCTGAAAGTGTGCGTGCAACCTACATTGTATATGCCTACCGAGATTATCGTTGATGGCTCCATCGTCTATAAAAATCTCCTTGACCTTAACCTGACGAAGGAATGGTTAAGCCAAGCGCTGCGTAAAGCAGGATGCTCTCCCGAGCAAATCGAGGAAATCTTCTATGCAGAGATACAACGTGACGGCACGCTGTATATAGACAAAAGAGTAGACAACGTGAAATGATAACGCACTACTTCAAGTGAACCGGGATTTGCACATAATGCTCCACCTGTGGAGGTGACTCATAATAAGCTTCAAGCAGCGCATTCCATTGTTCATATTGCACGGTATAACGAAAACCAACCGCATGCTCTTTCAAAGAGTGCCACTGTACAATCACTATGTATCGATCGGCTGCCTCTACACATTTATGCAATTCATGTGTGATATACCCTCTTGCAGCTTCCAATATCGAAGATGCATGACGGAAGGCGCTTTCGAAATCATTGCGCATACCAGCCTTAATGGATAATGTAGCAACTTCCCGAATCATTTCAGCGCCTCCCTTCCCTAGCATATCCTCTGTTGTTAAATCCACGTAATGAAATATGTTTGCTTCACAGGAACGCCATTGCGCTCCGCCCATTTCAGAAGCTCCTCATTTCCACGCTGATCGCCCTTCGTGAAGGAAAAACAACATTTCAACGGAATTATATGCTTCGATTTTAATTGTATACCAATTGCAGGGGAATTGACGCCTTTTATCTTAATGGATTCGATCTCATTTGCATGATACACATTGCCATGCAAGCGAATTGTGTCTGAAGTTGGATCTATTTCGACTGTCCGCTTCACCCATGTCGCGTATGCTCCCGCTATCAATGACATTACGACAATGCCAATAACCGCCATCTGCATGAAGAACAATACAGGAAATGTCCGCTCTGTCATGGCCGCAATTTGCAGCATTCCGGCACTAAATAACAGAGAGCCTCCCAATATCGCTTTTGTTCGCGTAGGAACCTTCACCTGATAATTCATTTCATCCGCCCCATTCTGATATGCATGATAGGTTGTATGAAGTTTCTTTGTTGTCATTCCTTATTATACCATTAACGTTAACGGAATTGACACATATTTTTCACAATAAAGACACAATTATATTCAGGGTCGGTAATTCTACCTTACGAACATATTTGTAGAGCGAATCGAATACACTTGCTTCAATACAAAGGCACTATTTCCGCGCAACAAAAAAAGCCTGCCTTATGAGAAGGAGGCTTCACCCTTGTAACTAACGCGAGAACTTATAATACCAAATAATCGCTCTTTCCTTCGCAGTTGCAAAATTCGCATACATCATATTGTCTACTGCGCCAATGACAAAGCCATACTTGGCATATAAGCGACACGCTTGAATGTTCACATCCTGTGTCTCAAGCATAAGACCAGCACAGTTATTTTGCCTCGCCCATTCCACAGCCGTCTTCAATAATGCAGTTCCAATTCCCTTGTGCCTCCAAGCTGCTGCAACTTGAATTTGTTCAATGAGCGCAAATCCATTCCAGTTTGAACAAATTTTCATTTGTCCGACGCAGCTGCCCTCCCCGTAATAGAAGAACACTGCCTTATCTTTGTCCTCTATATAACGGTTATCAAATTCTTCCTCTTCATATTGCTTGAAATACGGCTCATCAAATCGTTCTTCTGTATAAGACCATGTATCATTTTTATAGGTGGGAACAATCCGACCAATCACAGTAAACCCGTCGTCGTCTGGCTTATTGTAATCATCCCTATTCGAATGTGTCATTTTCACGATCATCGTATCTTGATCCCCTTTCTTGCATACTGCCTTAGCAAATGCACAACAACTTATCCTGATTCTATTCGCTCCCCGTTCGAGTATTCCTTCTGCTTATTCATACAGCCAGATGAAAAAAAGCTTAATCTCCTAACTAAGGAAATTAAGCTTATACTCACTCTACCATTATTCGATTGCTTCTGTTGTTTCCGTTGGCTGACTATCCTGTGACTCCTTGCGAGCAAATGCCCACAAATAGCCGACAATTGCCCCCGCAATGGCAGGAACGACCCAGCCAAGTCCAGCTGTATACCACGGGAGATGGCTGTACAGTCTCTCAACCTCTCCCATTTCAATATTCGCCTGCTTTAAGCCATCCACAATGCTAATAAATGCAGTTGCGAGCAAGCTGCCAATATATACGGCTGAATGCCCATGGAACATGCGATGAAACAACGCCAAAATGATGAGAACAATGGTAAGTGGGTAAATGGCGGACACGATTGGTGCTGAAAATGAAATAATCTGATCAAGACCCAAATTGGTTACGCCTACACTTACGACACACAAGATTCCAATCCACTTGTTATACGAAATACGCGGCATAATGGAATGGAAGTACTCTCCACACGCTGCCAACAGGCCAACAGAAGTCGTTAAGCAAGCAAGAAGGAATACAATCCCAAGCAGTACGGTGCCCCATTTTCCAAATAAGAATAGCACGATTGCAGTCAATATTTGACCGCCATTCGCAGCCCCTTCGATTACAGAATGGCTCGTAGAGCCAAGGTATCCGATCATCATGTAAATGATGGCGAGACATACACCTGCGATCAGCCCAGCCTTAATCGTGATGGCAGACAGCTTCTGTGTGTTCGTAACGCCACGCTTGCGTATTGCCGATACGACGACACTACCAAGCAATAGAGCGGACAAGGCATCCATCGTCGAGTAACCATCTATACCACCCTTAAAAGCAGCATATTGTTCATACCCTTCGGCAGGCACACCATAGTCCCCGAGCGGATGGAATAAACTCTGGATGAAGACGATAATCATCATCACCAACAATATCGGTGTCAGTACTTTGCCGATGCGCTCGAACAGCTTCGATGGATTCAAGCACAACCAATAGCTGATGACAAAATAAATCACGGAATACGTCAATAATGACCAGCCGCTTGTTCGAAGCGGCTCAGGAAGAAGCGGGGCTGTTCCCATCTCAAACGCAACGCTGCCGGCACGCGGAATGACGAGAAACGGCCCTAGCGCTAAATACGTAATAATGGTAAATACAAACCCAAATCCCGGGTGAACGCGATTTGTAAGCGACTGCAAATCACCAGATTTAGCGATTGCTGCAACACCTAGAATCGGCAGTCCTACTGAGGTAATTAAGAATCCTCCCATCGCCTGCCATACACTTGCACCTGCCGCGTATCCAACTGCGGGTGGAAATATGAGATTACCTGCACCAAAGAATAAAGCAAAAAGCATTAACCCAAAAATAAACGTTTCTTTTTTTGATAGTTCAGTCATGCTGCATCTCCTGCTGTTATCTACCGACCTTATTATAACAATTCATTATAGAAAGCGGTCTTCTTTCCTGTCAAATCCAATTCCTGTGTTGCATTTGCTTCGGATTTATGCTCCTGAGATCGTCAAGCCCTTCACCTTCAACGATGGCGCATTACATCTGCCTGTAAATCGGATATCACTGCCTACAACCTCTATCTGCTTCAACATCTCGAACAAGTTGCCGGATACCGTAATTTGATTGACAGGACGTACGACTTTCCCCTGCTCGATAAGGAAGCCGGTACAGGATAACGAGAATTCGCCGGATACGGCATTCGTTCCCGCATGCAGACCCTGCAGCTGTACAATCATTACACCTCTCTCCGTGCCTGCAATCATGTCCTCAAGTGCTGTTGAACCTGGAAGTACATACATATTGTGAGGCGCAATCCCGATTTTACCGCGGTACCCACCCTTAGAGGCATGACCTGTCGAGACCAATCCAGCCTTGCTTGCCGTCTTCCCATTATGCAAATAAGTGAGCAGCTTGCCTTCCTTAATCACTTCCGTACACGTGCAGGCATACCCCTCTGCATCGAACGAACAAGCACCCAGAACGCCATTCATGAGCGGGTCATCCACAAGGGTGACATTACTTCCCGCTATCTGCTCGCCGATCTTATCCTTCAAGCCTGAGAAGCCCTTATTTACCGCCTCTGCTGAGAAGATGGACGTATAAGAACCTAGCAGCTTGCTGGATGCATCATGACGGAATATAACTGGATATTGATCGGACAATATGGTATCCGCCCCCAACTTTGACACCGCTTCCTCAACTGCCTTGTGAGCAATAGCCTTGAAGTCGATATCCTCGAAGCGTTCCATGGAGTAATCGAACCAATCGCCCGTCGTCGTCTGGCCAGATTGCGTTGCCACAACGGATAGGCTGCCAACTGCAGTGCTGTATGACGCGCGGCAATTCAATCCCTCCGTATTGGCAATCATAACCTCATTCTCGGTAAGCGTAACGGAAGAACCTTTCACTAAGGTAATCCGTTCATCGGCTGCCAGCGCGATTCGCTCCATGTCCATCGCTGCATCAATGAGAAGCTGTGGTGCCGTGAGCAGCAGCTCTGCTTCATAGGTTTTGACCTGCGGATAAGTAGGCGCTCCAGGGAACAACTGGTCTACTTCTCTGCTTTCGAGTGCATACGCATTACTTCTTGCTTCTTCAATCAGAAATGCAATGACATCCGTTTCTAATCTCTCCGAATAGGCATAGCCCATTTTTCCGTTGAATTCGCCGCGAAATGAGACGCCGCCCGTCTCCTTAATTGTAAATGCGTCGATGTCTCCCTTAGAGACATGCACAGAAGTTGAACGAGTCTGCTCGTAATAGACTTCCATCTTCACGCAGCCTTGTTTATGCCCTTCTTCAAATAGATGCTGTTGAAATGCTGCAATTTCCAATGCCATCGTTTATTCCCCCTTTCTTCCGCCGACCGTCATGCTGGACACACGAAGCATTGGCTGGCCGCAATTGACGGGAATACTGCCGCTCAATGAGCCGCACATGCCTTGACCGTGATCTAGATTGTTGCCTACCATATCAATTTTCTGGAGAACATCGATCCCCTTGCCGATGAGCGTTGCACCTTTGACCGGTTCTTCGATCTTTCCGTTGCGCACGATATAGCCTTCATTGACCGCAAAATTGAATTCACCTGTCGCTGTATTCACGGAGCCTCCGCCCATTGTCTTGGCATATAGGCCATACTCTGTATTGGCAATAATC
>NZ_JMDX01000271.1:0-7118 GCF_000935845.1 Paenibacillus sp. E194 | reverse complement strand
CATTCTCTGGATTGCGAATCATTGGCATCCCTGACCTATTTGAAGCGATGAGCTGGGGAATTATTGGGCAGCAGATTAATCTTGCGTTTGCGTATACGTTGAAGCGGAGACTAGTCGAACATTTTGGCAAGCGGATTACATGTGATGGGAACACCTACTGGATCTATCCTACTGCCCACGATATCGCTTCTCTAACCGTCCAAGACCTGCAGCAATTGCGCATGACCGAACGAAAATGCGAGTACCTGATCCATACTGCACAGCTAATTGCCGACAAGCGATTGTCAAAAGAAATGCTGCTCGCGGCCGGCGACTTCAAGCAAGCCGAACAGATGTTGACGCAAATACGAGGAATCGGTCCGTGGACGGCCAATTACGTACTTATGCGCTGCTTGCGAATGCCGTCTGCATTTCCGATTGATGATGTCGGACTTCATAATGCCATTCGCCATCGCCTCGGTTCCGACAGAAAGCCGACAAAGAGCGAACTGCGGGAGATGTCTGAGAAGTGGAGCGGCTGGGAAGCTTATGCGACATTTTACCTCTGGAGATATCTCTACTAATCCACAAACGATCCTATACAGCGGCAAGGATTATGGCATTAACACCAAAAAGACCCGCCTTGCGTTCGAAGCAGGGCGGGTCTACCATTCCTTATTTCTTGTATACAATTTTCTTGATGCTATCTACAGATAGGCAATATTGTTCAGATAACTGATCAATCGATGCCCCTTCACGGAAATAGTCCCGAATCTTCTCATTTCTAAGTTGAAGCTCTCTTCGAATCCCAGAGTTTTCGCCCCATTTTTTACGAGAACCTTGCGGTGCTGGAATGTATATGAATTCACCACAGACATATTTCTGTATTTCTAATAGTAGATGTTCTGGCAAACATTCATTCGCCTTCATATATTTCATGATACCTTCGCTCCTTAAAAAGTTGGAATCTTTTAAGGGAGCAAAGCCTACATTATAAACGTATTTTCACCATGAAAGTCAAAATGAAAGTGAACGGTTAATCGATGTAACTCCACACAAGCAACCGTTCATGTCCATAATATAGACTTTGCATGGAGTTGATCTAACGCGATGCGCATGTATAACAAACGATCCTCTCATTTCATTTATGTAGTAATATTTGAATATAACCGATTGTACCAGTATATGCCTTTACAATCAATGGAATGACATCGATTCCCCCTTTCTCCCCTCTGATGTGTATGATCTGATGAATTGAAAATTCCATTTTGAAATTTACATAGTATTACATTGACATTTCCAATCTTCTATCCTATTATTCATACTAATCCTATCAGAATTAAATTTTGACAACCGGTTGATTTCGATTTCGCTAGGAGATTTTATTTGGTTATAATTCCGACTTAATCAATTAGAATTGTATGATATTAAATGAACAGGAGACAACAAAATAATGGCTGTGCTGAAACGCTTATTCGCCATGCTGGTCACGCTGTGGATCATTGTTACGCTGACCTTCGTGATCATGCACATGATCCCAGGTGATCCATTCGCTTCAGATTCAAAGACGCTCCCAGAGTCCGTATTGGAGAACATGAGGGCAAGGTATAACCTGGATAAGCCTTTGCCTACACAGTACTTATTGTATTTGAAGAGCCTGCTCTCCTTGGACTTAGGGCCATCGATCCAATCCAAGACAACGGATGTTAACACCTTGATAGCCCGCGGTTTTCTACCATCAGCGATTCTCGGCATTCAATCTATGCTGCTTGCAATCGTGGTCGGAATCGGATTAGGCACGGTTGCCGCCCTTCATCATAACCGCGCGCTGGATTTTGTTGCGATGATGATAGCGATGCTCGGCATCTCGATTCCGAGCTTCATCTTGGCACCATTGCTTATTAAGTACATGTCGGTGAAATGGGGGCTTCTACCCGTCGCTGCATGGGGAACTTGGAAGCATACGGTTCTTCCCTCACTCGCGCTTGCAGTAGCGCCGATCGCGATCATTGCCCGCTTCGTGCGAACGAGCATGTTGGAAGTACTGCAACAGGAATACATACATACAGCAGAAGCCAAGGGTCTGCCTACTTGGAAAATTGTGATTCGTCATGGACTGCGAAATTCCTTAATTCCTGTACTTTCCTTCATGGGCCCACTGTTCGCATCCGTCCTCACAGGCACGTTTGTGGTGGAGAAAATCTTTGCGATCCCTGGCATCGGAAAATACTTCGTTGATAGTATTTTCAATCGGGACTATCCCGTCATTATGGGCACAACGATCTTTTACAGCGTCGTATTGGTCGTTACGTTATTTCTAATCGACATGTCTTACCGGATCGTTGATCCGCGAATTAAACTTGCTAGCAAAGGAGATTAGCATGAAAGCTTCATCAGCCGAATTGGATCATCTGTTCCATCCCATCGAACGCAGCCAACAAGCAGAGCATCAGCTCGCAGCTCGCAGCGTTCCATTGTGGCAGGATAGATTGCGCAAGCTATCGCGCAACAAGCTCGCCGTACTCGGACTCGTACTGCTGCTGGTCATTATTTTGCTCGCCGCGATTGGTCCATCGCTCGTTCCCTATTCTTCGAGCGCTCAATCGTTAACAGCTACGAACCTCCCTCCCTCCGGAGAACATTGGTTCGGAACAGACGATTTGGGACGCGATGTGTGGGCGCGAACTTGGGCAGGAGCACGCATCTCGCTTACGATCGGATTCGCGGCAGCGGCAATTGATCTTGTCGTCGGCATTGTAGTTGGCGGCGTATCGGGATATATGGCAGGTCGCGGCAAGCTCGGTGATCGCGTCGATAATGTGTTGATGCGCATCGTTGAAATTTTGTACAGCATCCCTTACTTGCTCGTAATCATTTTGCTTCTTGTCATTATGAAGCCTGGAATTATCACCATGATCATCGCCCTATCCATAACGGGCTGGGTCGGAATGGCACGTGTTGTTCGTGGACAAATTCTACAGCTGAAGCAGCAAGAATATGTACTTGCCGCGCATAAGCTCGGCACATCACATGCTGGTATTATCTGTAAGCACCTGCTCCCGAATGCTGCGGGCATCATTATCGTCAACTTAACGTTTACGATTCCGGCGGCAATTTTCTCTGAATCATTTCTAAGTTTTCTCGGTCTAGGTGTACAAGCACCTGATGCCAGCTGGGGAACAATGGCCAACGATTCACTTGGCGTCATATTAAGTGGTCAATGGTGGCGACTGTTCTTCCCAGGATTGATGATTTCGCTCACCATGTTCGCTTTCAACTCATTTGGAGATGGATTGCAGGATGCCCTTGATCCACGATCACAACAATAAGGAGGTGCACTCATGAAGCATTTGCTCGAAGTTCAACAATTGCATATTGTATTCCAATCAAGAAATAGAGAGCTTCAAGCCGTGCGAGACGTGTCCTTCCATATTGATGAACGGGAAACACTCGCAATCGTCGGCGAGAGCGGCAGCGGCAAGAGTATAACCGCTCGAACCATTATGGGAATGCTCCCTACTCCACATGCGAAGCTAAAGGGTGGAGACATTCATTTTCAAGGCCAAGACATCACTTCATTCTCACGCGCTCAAATGCGGAAACTGCGAGGCTCTGAGATCGGTATGGTCTTTCAAGATCCGATGTCATCCTTGAATCCAACGATGAAGATCGGTACGCAAATCAGTGAAGGTTTGCGACAGCATCAGAAGCTTACCAGAACCGATGCACGAACGAGAACGATACAATTGCTGCAGCTCGTAGGCATTCCAGATGCGGAACGAAGATACAATCAATACCCGCATGAATTTAGTGGAGGAATGCGGCAGCGTGTATCCATCGCTATTGCACTCGCCTGCAATCCCAAACTGCTAATAGCTGATGAGCCTACAACCGCACTGGATGTCACGATTCAAGCCCAAATTCTTGACATGCTGACAACGCTGCAAGAACAGATGGGAAGCTCGATTCTGCTCATTACCCATGATCTCGGTGTCGTGGCTGAGGTTGCGCATCGCGTTGCAGTCATGTATGCCGGAATGATTGTGGAAACAGGCACAGTCGAAGATATCTTCGAGCGTCCGAAGCATCCATATACATGGGGCTTGCTTCAGTCCACGCCGAAGCTGGATACCTCCGAGGATGAACGGCTGGCACCGATTGAAGGTTCTCCTCCAGAGTTATCCGAAGAGATCACGGGCTGTCCCTTCGCGAAGAGATGTCCTTATACCATGCAGGTCTGCCTGCAGCATCTGCCTGACACCCATTCGTTCACAGATCAGCATAGCGCTCGCTGCTGGCTGAATGATCCCCGATCTCCAATCGGTCACGGGACAGGCCCTGCAAGGAGGAATGAATATGTCGAAGCCTATTCTTGAGCTCCATCAACTGCATAAACATTTTCGGACAGGTTCGAATCACACTGTGAAATCAGTTGACGGAATCAGCTTATCCATCCTTCCCGGTGAGACGGTTGGCCTTGTTGGTGAGAGCGGCAGCGGCAAGTCAACATTAGGCAGAGTCGCTGTAGGCCTGCTGGAGCCTACAGCTGGAAAGGTGGTGTTCAATGGCAAGGGATTGGCTAGCGCACGCGGCCTGGAACGTCGTGAGCTGAATCGGAGCATGCAAATGATCTTTCAAGACCCGCATGCATCGCTCAACCCGAGATTGCGCGTTGGCGACATTATTGCCGAAGGAATCGACGCCCATCGCTTGGCAAGAGGCAAGGCCCGCAAAGAGCGCATTGCTGAGCTGCTTGAGAAGGTTGGGCTGCACCCGGATCATGCACTTCGCTTCCCGCATGAATTCAGCGGCGGGCAAAGACAGCGTATCGGCATCGCCCGCGCATTGGCCGTGGATCCGCAATTTATCGTCGCTGATGAACCGATCTCAGCACTCGATGTATCGATACAGGCGCAAATTGTAAATCTGATGAAGGATTTGCAAATCGAACAAGGCTTAAGTTATTTATTCATTGCCCATGATCTGGCGATGGTCAAGCATATTAGTGATCGAATCGGCGTTATGTATTTAGGCAAAATGATGGAGCTGGCAGATCGAAGCTCATTATTCGCCAATCCGCTTCATCCTTATACGCAGGCCTTATTGTCAGCAATTCCAACAACGAACCCTTCAAATAAGAGGCTTCGTGAACGTATTGTACTGCATGGCGATCCGCCAAGCCCGCTGTCTCCGCCTACCGGATGTCCGTTCCATAGCAGATGTCCAGCAGCAACGGAGCTATGCGCAACTCAAATGCCGGAAGGCAAGCAAGTGCACAGCAATCACTGGGTTGCCTGCCACTTGTATTAAGAAATGATCTATTACATATGAAGATATTATTGGAGGAACGAGCATGAAAAAATGGAACCTAATGTTAGCAATTCTTATCTTAGCCGCAACTGCCTTAACTGCTTGCTCCGGAAGCAATAGCGGAACTACTAAGGAATCATCTGCTGCTGGTACGGAGGCCAGCGACAAGATTCCGCAAGTGATCACAACGAATCTATCAGGCGGCGAACCGTACACCCTAGATCCAGCTCTCGCTTCAGATACAACCTCATACTTTATTATCGATAACCTATATGAAGGTCTCTACACCTATGACAAGTCTGGCAAGATTGTAGAAGGTGCCGCAAGCAAAGTCGATGTATCTGCTGATGCCAAGACGTATACATTCACGATTCGCGATAATGCGAAGTGGTCGAACGGTGATCCTGTTACAGCACAAGATTTTGAATATGCTTGGAGACGGGTGCTGAATCCGAAGACAGCAGCGTACGACCCTTCCTCACTGTACTACATTAAAGGTGCAGAAGAGTACAACACTGGCAAAGGAAGCGCAGATGACGTTGGCGTTAAAGCCAAAGATGATCATACGTTAATCGTTGAATTGAAAGCACCGCTCGGTATCTTCCCGATTATCTCGATGGGACATGCGTATTTGCCGGTTCGTTCCACTGTCGTAGATAAAGCGAAAAATGGGCAGCTGAAGCGAGCACAATCGTCGGGAACGGCCCTTACACTTCGAAGGAATGGAAGCATAACGAAGAGATTACACTTGCAAAGAGCGATCATTACTGGAACAAAGACGCCATTACGATGGATACCATCCATTTCAAAATGGTGCAAGATGCAACAACCTATTATCAAATGTACAAAACCGGCGACCTTGATTTGATTACGGCACTGCCAATCGACACACTGGATCAAGAGAAAGAAAATAAAGAATACTTGGCTCACCCTACGTTCAGTGTCTATACGTATTCGTTCAATGTAAATGAAAAACCATTTACGAACCCAAAAATTCGTCAAGCATTCTCCTATGCGATCGATCGCGAGACGCTGACGAAAAATGTAACGAAGGCAGGCGAACAGGCTGCTTACGGCTATGTGCCATACGGCATCAAGAACCCGTCCGGCAATGACTTCCGTGATGATGCAGCTAAGTATTACGAGTTCAATCCTCAAAAAGCAAAAGAATTGCTTGCTGCGGGCTTGAAGGAAGAAGGGTTATCTACTCTTCCGCCTGTTACTTTCAAACTGAATTCTGCTGATAAACACAAAAAAGTGGCTGAAGCGTTGCAAGCGATGTTCAAAGAAAACCTAGGCGTAGAAGTTAAGCTCGAAACACAAGAATGGAAAACGTATATTGATACGTTTAAACAGAAGAACTTCCAAGTTGCACGTATGGGATGGGAAGGAATCTTCCTTGATCCACTTGGTGTACTTGTTCACTATCAATCTACGAACTCGAACAACTTCACAAACTGGAACAATAAACAGTATGATAACCTGATTGCAAAATCTACGTACGAGTTGGATCCTAATAAACGGGTTGAAATCCTCCAGCAAGCTGAAAAAGTATTGATGGAAGACTTGCCAATCATGCCGATCTTGTTCTCCGTGGATACAGCACTTGTAAGTCCAAAAGTAACAGGCATCGTGTTCGATGTTCGTTCTAACCCAGATCTGCGCTTCGCAAAGCGTGTTGAGCAATAATCATGTTGGCACGATACGCGATATCGTCGATTATCGTCGTGGCCAACGTGTACATCATTAGTGCTCCCCCATTCGGGCTTATGAGTGATCGAATTGATGTAGGCAGTGTGAACAGATGCTTTCTGTATGGACTGATTCTA
>NZ_JMDX01000270.1:0-7237 GCF_000935845.1 Paenibacillus sp. E194 | reverse complement strand
GAAGGCAGCAGCACCGGGAACGACTTTCCTGACAGCGAGCATTCGCAATCAAACGCTTCCTTTGGAAGTAAATGTTCAGCGCAAGGCACTCGTATTGCAGGCGAACAAGGCGGATATCAGTATCGTAACGGGTCGTGAGCAGCCATTGCCAGAAGTAAATGTTATTTATGCTGATGGTACAGAAGAAAATGTAACGACTCAAGTGAAATGGGAATCAAGTTCTCCGAACTTGCTCGTTCGCGAGGGGAACATGAAGGGTCTCATTGCAGGACGTGCGACGTTGACAGGGACATTTTCCAATGTGAAAGTGACTGTGAAAGCAACGATCGAAGAAGAGATTGTGAAGTATGACATCGTTCCTTCTGAAATTCGTACGAACGTGAACAAGTCCCAATCGGTTAAGGTAACAGGAACCTACAAGAACGGAAAGACGATTGCGCTTGCTTCGCGTATTAAGTGGACTATTGAAAATGAAAAGGTAGCAACGGTTCGCGGAGCTACTGTTAAGGGTGTGGCTATTGGCAGCACAAAGCTGGTCGGTGAGTATCAAGGAAGAAAGCTGGAGGTTACAGTGCATGTGAAGCCTCGCTTGCTGAAGCTGGAAGCAAATCCGACAACTGTGAAGCTGGGCATCGGTCAATCTGCATCGTGGAAGGTTCAGGCGATTTATGATACAGGTGAAGTTGTGGATGTGACTTCCTCCGTGACATTCGTTCCTTCCAATGTGAAGATTAAGGCGTCGCGTGGTTCGGTGCAAGGTGTATCCAAGGGCAGTGGGAGTTTGAAGCTGACATTGGACGGCAAGAGCACATCACTGCGTGTAACGGTGAAATAAGGATTAATCCTAAATGGGATTAGTCAGAGAACACAGGACAGGGACTGCATGTGCAGTCCCTGTTTTGATTTTACGATTGTATGCTGCAAGTAAGAGTTGGGAACCTAATACGAAGCTAAGTTTGAGTTAAGTATAAATTGCAATCGATATTTAATCTGAGTCGAAATCGCTATAAATCTCCGTGATGGGCTATGCCCCGAGTGCCTGATCTTTCCCTTGCATGGTATCACTGAAGAGCTTCATTTTGATTGTTATTGCGGCAAACGCAAGCAAGGAAAATCCTACTCCACACCAGATAAGCTGATGCATGCCGAGGTTAGCGATGATAATTCCCGCAACAGCAGTACCAATCGTAATTCCTAAGTTGGAGAAAGAAACGAACAGACTGTTGCCGAACTCAGGCGCTTCCTTCGTTTCAGCAGTCAACCAAGTTTGACTCACAATCAGTCCTCCTGAGTGCACAGTTCCCCAAATGAATATCATCCCAATCATGAGAGAAAGATACGACCCTGCAAAATAGACAAGTACATAGATGAACGCGTAGAGAAGCGGGAAAAGCAGTATCGTTTTTGTAGTATTTTTCTGAAGCAAAGTTCCGAACAGAAAGTTGCCAGCAATCATAACAAGCCCAAATACCATGAGCATGAGACTGATGAGTGAGCCATTCATTCGAGTGATTTGGCTTGTGTATTCGGCAAAGTACCCGTACACAGAGAACATCGCTGCAAAAATAAAGATGACAGCCGCTATGTTGAGCCAAAGTCCGGGCTTACGTAAAATACTCAGCTGCTTGCCGTAAGACATCTTCTCCTTCACAGGCATGGAGGGCAGCCAAATGAGCAAACCTATCAAGGCGATTGCATTCACGATGGCTCCAAATAAGAAGGAGGTGGATAACGAAATACGTTCAGCAAGGTAAGACGTAATCGGGACACCAAATGCGAAGCCTACTGTAATTCCTGCAAATACGCGAACGACAGCCTGACTGCTCTGCTCGGGAGGTACCAGACTGGCGGCAGCTACGAGTGCGATGGAGAAGAAAATCGGATGGAACATCGCAGGCAAGATCCGGAATATAAGCATTACCTCGAAATGTGAGGTGAACGCATAGACGAGATTGGACAGCACGAACATGGAAATGGCCGTCAATAGGACGCTTTTGTGGTTAAAGCGGGATGCGATCAGGGTAAGAAACGGACCGCTAACGGCCACGATGAGTGCAAATATACCGACCAGCCAGCCTGCTTGGGAAGCTGTAATGTTGTATTTCTGCGATATTTGAGGCAGCACGCCCACAATACCCATTTCTGTCGTAATAATGCCGAATACGCCAAGGGACAGTAGAAGAAGCAGTAAGGGGTTTGTTTTTCTCATTTCAACGATAACTCCATTTCTATTCATCATGAATTTACACTTTAATGGTCCAAGAGTACTACGATGCACTTCATTCAAATAATTTCACTTCAATGAGCTTCACTTCAATACACTTCAACCCATTTATGCCATTCCATTTGATATACATAACTACATATCTATAAATATAGATGTAACCTGACAAAAAAAGAGATATTCCTCCTCCTCTACAAGTGATGGGTGACGTAATCGGCATATTCTCGTATCGTGCGTTCATTGCGGCGATAGTACGTCCATTTGCCGATTCGTTCAGACTCTAATAGTCCAGCTTGCTGCATCGTGAGCAAGTAGCTGGAGATAACGGATTGCGCAAGCCCTGTCTTTTTCTGAATATCGCCTACGCATATGCCTGTTGCAAATGAAATTCCATACTGAATGTACTTCTCTTCATTGAAATGCTCTTCAGGATTCTTCAACCATTGAAGAATTTGGGCGCGTGTGTCATTAGACAAAGCTTTGCAAATGAGTAAAGGTTCCATACATTTCATTATATCTATAATTATAGATTTGTAAATACAATAATTGGCTGAATGATCTGTAGGTGCTCCGATTGCAGTATAATTTAATATACACGAAGGTGAATGTATATGCATAGAGAATGATGTTTTTTGTCCTCACAAAAGAAGATAATGGTTCATATATGTCGAAAAATGCAAAAAAAGAACGAGAATTTATAAACGGAAATGGTGATTTATGCATAGAGGGGGATTGCTATGTTTGGCTCTATACTAAGGATTTGTCAACTATTATAACTTATCAAGGACATAAAAATATTAAATTGCCATCATATTAACGTGGTGATAAAATAATGAAACAATACAAATGAATAATTATAAATTCATAAAGAGAACGTGTTGATTGCTGTCGATCCTATGCAACGTATGTCGATCACTTTTAAATAGAAAGGTTGCTTCGTATGAAACTGAACGGATTACCTCCCAAGCAAGGATTATATGATCCACGATATGAAAAAGATGCGTGCGGAATGGGCTTCGTTGCTCATATTAAAGGGCAGAAATCCCACGATATCGTACGTCAGGCGCTGCAGATGCTGGTGAATATGGAGCATCGCGGCGGTCAAGGAAGCGAACCGAATACAGGCGATGGAGCAGGAATTATGCTGCAAATTCCGCATCGCTTCTTTGTTCGTGAGTTGGAGCAGCAAGGAATTACACTTCCGGAATCAGGTAATTATGGCGTGGGTATGCTGTTCCTGACGCAGAATGAACAAGCACGGGAAGAGCATGAAGCGCGTCTTCGTCGTATCGTTGAGGAGGAGGGGCATCAATTAATCGGATTCCGTACTGTGCCAACGAACGGGGAAGGTCTTGGCCAATCCGCACGGGCGGTTCAGCCTTATGTTCGTCAAGTGTTTATCGCACGGAATGCGGATAGCGACAGTGAGCTGGCCTTTGAACGCAAGCTGTACATGATTCGCAAGCGGATGGAGCGGGAAATTCGCTATACCGGTGAAGAGGAAGCGAGCACGTTCTATATTTCGAGCATGTCTTGCCGGAAAATTGTATATAAAGGAATGCTGACCACCGAGCAAGTTGGGCAGTTCTATCTCGATCTGCAGCATGATTTGCTCGAATCTGCGATTGCACTTATTCATTCACGCTTCAGCACGAACACGTTCCCGAGTTGGGAGCGTGCCCATCCGTATCGCTATATGATTCATAATGGTGAAATCAACACGCTTCGCGGCAATGTGAACTGGATGCATGCGCGTCAGACATTGTTCGCATCAGGCGTCTTCGGAGCTGATCTGGAGAAGGTGAAGCCAGTCATTAATGATGATGGTTCAGATACGGGGATGTTCGACAATACGTTTGAATTTCTGTATTTGGCGGGACGTCCGCTATCGCATGTTGCGATGATGATGGTGCCTGAGCCGTGGAACAATCATGACAGCATGGATCCGGCGAAGAAGGCCTTTTACGAGTATCACAGCTGTCTGATGGAGCCTTGGGATGGCCCTGCGGCAATGGCGTTTACTGACGGTGTGCAAATTGTAGCCACCTTGGATCGCAATGGATTGCGCCCATCTCGTTACTGTGTGACGAAGGACGATATGATTGTGCTTAGCTCCGAAGCGGGCGTGCTGGATATTGCGCCAGAGCAGATTGCCTACAAGGATCGACTTCGTCCTGGGCGGATGCTCGTTGTAGATACCGAGCAAGGCTGCATCATTTCCGATGAAGAGGTGAAGGCGCAGATTGCGGCGGAGAACCCGTACCAAGCTTGGCTGGAGGAGCATCTGGTCGGTCTTGAGGATTTGCCGGACGCGCCGGAAGTGCCTGAGCCGAAGCATGAGAATGTGCAGCAGCGCCAGCAGGCATTCGGTTACACCTATGAGGAACTGCGCAAGATTATCGAGCCGATGGCGGCTACTGGTGTAGAGCCGCTTGGATCGATGGGATATGATGCACCGCTCGCGATATTATCTGAACGTCCGCAGCGGCTGTACAATTACTTTAAGCAATTATTTGCACAGGTGACGAACCCGCCTATCGATGCCATTCGCGAGGAGATTGTCACTGCGACGGGCACGACGATCGGGCCTGAGCGGAATCTGTTGCTTCCAGAGCCGGAGAGCTGCCGCCAGATTAAGCTCGATTCTCCCGTGCTCTCCAATGAAGAATTTGCGAAGCTTCGCCATATTCGCAGACCAGGCTTCAAGTCGATCACCATTCCGATCTTGTTCACAGCATCAGAAGGAGCGGCGGGGCTTGAAGCGGCTTTGAAGACGATGTGCGAGGCAGCTGATCGGGTTATCGGCAAGGGACATAATTTAATCATCCTGTCTGATCGTAGCGTGGAGGAGGATCAAGCGGCTATTCCGGCGCTTCTTGCAGTATCCAGCCTTCATCACCATCTCATTCGCCAAGGGACGCGTACGAAGGTGAGCCTATTGCTGGAATCGGGCGAGCCGCGCGAGGTACACCACTATGCACTGCTGCTTGGCTATGGCGTCAGTGTGGTGAACCCATACTTGGTGTTCGAGACGCTGGATGATATGATTCGCCAAGGCATCCTGCACGGCATTACGCACGAGAAGGCAGTTAAGAACTATATGAAGGCCGCGACGAAGGGCGTCGTGAAGATCTTATCCAAGATGGGAATCTCGACGGTACAGTCTTATCGCGGCGCACAAATTTTTGAAGCAATTGGCTTGAAGCAGGGCTTTATCGATCGATACTTTACTTGGACGCCATCCCGAATCGGCGGCATTGGCTTGGAGGAAGTAGCGCAGGAGGCATTGTCTCATCACTATCGTGCTTTCGCCTCACAGCCAGGAAGAGATACGGAACTGGATTCCGGGGGCGAGTACCAGTGGCGCAAGGACGGGGAGGAGCATCTGTTCAACCCGCAAACCATTCATACCTTGCAGCAAGCTGTACGTACGAACGATTATCGTCTGTTCAAGAAGTATTCGAAGTTGGTGCAAGGAGAGTACAACAGCAGTCGAACCCTTCGTTCGTTGTTCACCTTGAAGCCAATTGGCCCAGCGATTCCGCTGGATGAAGTGGAATCCGTCGAATCGATCGTGAAGCGGTTCAAGACGGGAGCAATGTCGTTCGGCTCGATCTCGAAGGAAGCGCACGAGAGCTTGGCTATCGCCATGAATCGGATTGGAGGAAAATCGAACTCCGGTGAAGGCGGAGAGAATCCAGCCCGCTATGTAAAGGATGCGAATGGCGATTCCCGAAGAAGCGCGATCAAGCAGGTGGCATCCGGACGCTTCGGTGTGACATCTCATTATCTCGTTAACGCGGATGAGATCCAGATTAAGATGGCACAGGGAGCTAAGCCGGGAGAAGGCGGACAGCTGCCAGGCCGCAAGGTATATCCATGGGTTGCGGAAGTGCGCGGCTCGACACCAGGAGTGGGCTTGATTTCTCCGCCGCCGCACCATGACATTTACTCGATCGAGGATTTGGCTGAGCTGATCTATGATTTGAAGAATGCGAATCCGCAGGCGCGCATCAACGTGAAGCTCGTCTCGGAGGTCGGTGTTGGAACCATTGCTGCCGGAGTGGCCAAGGGCCGTGCAGATGTCATTCTCGTTAGCGGTTATGACGGTGGAACCGGCGCTTCACCGCAGGGCTCGATCCGTCACACAGGCTTGCCGTGGGAGCTTGGATTGGCGGAGACGCATCAGACCTTGATTCTGAACAACTTGCGCGATCGTATTGTATTGGAAACGGACGGGAAGATGATGACAGGACGCGACCTTGCTATCGCTGCCCTGCTGGGAGCTGAGGAATATGGCTTCTCCACAGCACCGCTTGTGGCGGTCGGCTGTATTATGATGCGAGTATGCCAGCTGGACACATGCCCTGTCGGAGTGGCGACACAAAATCCAGAGCTGCGCAAGAACTTTACAGGCGATCCGCAGCATGTCGTGAACTTTATGCTCTTCATTGCGGAGGAGCTTCGCGAATGGATGGCTGAGCTTGGATTCCGTGCGTTGGATGAAATGATTGGGCGTACAGAATGCTTGGACCTGAAGGATGCGCTGGATCATTGGAAGGCGAAGCATCTCGATCTGTCCTCGGTGCTGTACCAGCCTGAGATGCCAGAAGGTTCTTCGCGCATTCAAGTTCGCGCTCAGAACCATGGCTTGGAAGAGACACTCGATATGACAAGGCTCGTTCCCGAAGCGCAGTCTGCGCTGGAATCAGGAATGCCTGTCGAAGGGACATTCCCGATATGCAATGTGAATCGTGCGACGGGCACAATATTGGGCAGCGAGGTAACGAGAAGATACGGCGCGGCAGGACTGCCTGAGGATACGATCCGTTACTCGTTTATCGGATCTGCTGGACAGAGCTTCGGCGCATTTGTTCCACACGGCATGACGTTGACGGTTGAAGGCGACAGCAACGACTATGTCGGCAAGGGGTTATCAGGCGGTAAAATTATCGTGAAGCCGTCTCTGCAGGCTACTTTTGCAGCAGAGGACAATGTCATTATCGGCAATAC
>NZ_JMDX01000269.1:0-7269 GCF_000935845.1 Paenibacillus sp. E194 | reverse complement strand
ATTTCAGCGCAGCCGACAATAACGAATCGAATTCAGCTTGGAAACCTGGTGGAATGCTTTTTTATCTAACACACTGCTAGCTTCCATTGGCTTCAGGAGGTAAAAAGCATCCGTTTCCCGCCCTCTAAAATCCTTGAAATAGTCTGATCACGTAGGCAGCGTATCGTTCATTGCCTTCCCAGCAACCTGCGCCATTTCCAGTCCGTTCACGAATTTGACGATTTCCCAAGCTGCCCGCTTGTTCGGAGAATCCGCAGATATGGCATAGATCTCCGACAATTTCACGTAAGCCGATTCATCAGGCTTTGCAGGATTAACTATCGGGTTTCAACTTTTTGGATACAATTTTTTAGCTTGGTAACGCTGGGGCGATATCCAGTTATTAAACAATTTAAACCTCGTTATCTCCACTTGAAATTGTTATAATTAAAATGTTTTTAATATTTTTATAATGGAGGGCTAGAGAATGAAAATTGCAATAGTCTGTTTCGATAACTTTACTGATATAGATGTTTTTTTACCATGGGATTTATTAAATCGTGTACGTCTAGTTGGCGGTATTTCTGATTGGAATGTCCAACTATTAGGAACGGAAAAAACTCATATATCCATGTCTGGCTTACGTATCCCCATGACAGGAAGCATATCTGATATTCCTTCCGCTGACGCTGTAATATTTGCAAGTGGTAAGGGTGTACAAGATTTATATCAAAATCAAGAATATCTTAATAGCATTCATGTAGATCCTCAAAGACAATTAATAGGCTCTATGTGTTCTGGTTCACTACTACTAGGAGCTAAAAAATTGTTAACTGGCAAAAAAGCAACTACATATCCATCCGTAGTAGAACAACTTAAAGAATTTGATGTAGACGTTATTGAGCAAAGTTTCGTAAACGAAGGAAATATCTCGACTGCCGCAGGTTGTTTTGCTGCTCAAGATCTCTCAGCTTGGATTATAAGAACCCTAATTAATGATGAAATGGTTGACACTGTGCTAGAAACTGTTCAGCCAGTGGGCAAAGGTTTATATTTTTAATTTCAAATCAAGTCAGAAATAGATAATGCTAATCCGTTGGAGCAGGTCACCGACGAGAAAGACAGAAAGCGGATTCGATTGACGTTTCAGGCCATCGAAGGATTCGTCATGTGCAGTTGCTTCGCAACGGGACTGGTACAGATGATCTCCTTGCGCTTTTCTGAGTGCGCTCCTAACCTGCTCTTCCGCTATCTCCGAACGCCATCCTAGACCGTCATTACCGGACGGTCACTGGGTTATATTACATGCTCCCTCTACGGTTCTGTTTAAACAGCTTGATCGTGTTATCAATTTTCGCTTTGATCGTGTTGAGCGGCATTTCCGTCATCTCCGTAATTTCTTCTATCGTATATCCTTCTACACACTTCAGTTGAATAAGCAATCGCGTCATTGGCGACTGTTGTTTCATAAAGGCATGCAACTCCAAATTTTCTTCCGTCGTTTGGCGTTTCACAAGTCCCTTATCTTCTTCATCATCGATGAAGACAATTAATTTACTATTGAGCAAATGAGATTTGCATTTATGAATCACAATCCGATTGAACCAAATATTGAATCTTTCCGGATTATCGAATTTTTGGATATTAATAACGGCTTCTTCCACAGCATCACACACCGCGTCCATGCTGGCGGCTTCATCGAGTAAATAGCTATTCGCAATTCGGTACGATTCGTCTTGAATTTGTTGTATTACATACGCGAAGCTATTCATATTGCCCCGCTGCGCACGGTCAATCATCATCTTCTGATCCATAGTTTCTCCTTGGCAACGAGGCATGAGTGCTCAAAATAGTTCTCGAATCTTCACATATAATTATATTCGGATGTTTTTTTAAAACGAAGATTCTGTCACTGTGGCTCTCTAGCAGCATTGTTATCATTCGATTTTTTGTTGCACTCATAGTAACCCCCGGTTCCATTAAGTCTAAAAATGTCTTTGATTATAGAGGTATTGTTCGTAAAAGCGGTTAATATCACGCTTAATGAGGGTTACTGACAAAGGATCTGCCTGGCGGTAGTTTTCTACCTTTCCAACAGATCCTTTGTCTTGTAAGCAACTTATTGTGATCTTATTAGAATCCCATCGTTCAGAGCTTTAATTTTTCAGGCCCTTCATCGGCTGCTGCTCGAATGTATGGAATGTCCCTTTTGGATTGACAAGCGCGATAACGGTCGGCTGTCCTTGCTTTGTGAACGTATAGCGGTCGAGCTGTATCGCTACCTTCGATCCCTTCAAATCAACGCCAAATAGCTGCTTTACCGTCGGCGCGGCCTTGGCTATCGCCTGTTCGGACGTGAGTATCGGCTGAGCGAACGCTTGCTTATATTCATCGTCGGATTTTAAGGATTCTTCTTCTCGAAGCAATACGGCCCCCCATATCTTCCCGGTAATGGCTCCGATGTGGAGGATACATATCTTCAATTCTGCATCAATGAACTCTAGTACCTTGCCCTCCTTGTTCTGAGGATTATGATTCAAGTTCACCCCATTAAGTACCTTTACGTCCTGCCCGCCGTTTAATAGTTTCATCGTTTTGCGCGCAATATCAACCTTTGATTTGTCTGGCGCCTTCGCATAGCTAACTGTTGCCTTTGTTACTTTGCCGCTTTTGCCATCAATCGTGACAGAAGCGAAATTCTGACCTAGCAGGATCCATGTATCCTGTCCTCTATATGCGCCTTTCACCTGTGCCATCTTCGGATCCAATTCTTTCAATTTATTCTTGCCCGTTGTCAAAATGGACATAGGTACATCCTTAAGATCTGCAACTAAGCTGAAAGATACGATTTCTCTAGATTGCGAATTGACGACAATGTCTCCGCGTTTATCCTTAAGCTTGAACATAATGTACTCCCCATCAGGCAGATTCGGCATTCCTACCCGCGAATAATCGGCAATCTCATAAACCGAATTTGGCATGGCATCTTTTATTGCCTTTTTCACCTTCGCAATGATGTCTTCGCTAACTTCGATTTTGGCCTTCGATTGTTGGGCAAAAGCCCTTGGCAAATAAGCCGCTTCGGATAAAACTCCTATAGAGAGTGCACTTACAAGCATTACAGCGACAACTGTTTTCTTCACATTCATTTCGATTCCCTCCTAAAGTTGAAATACTATAATGTATACTTCATAATCGAACGATTGGATCGCTATAAGACAAAAGGGCAATCCTTTGTTATTCACTTGAAAGAGAACGTCAGAATACAGAAGGTTCCCCTGTAATCAACTTTTCAGGGAGAGGTCTGCTCTTTTTTCTCCCTCTCCTCTGTATGCGCCTTGTTCAGCATTTGCTGCCCCTTCGCTTCCAGCTCATTGACCGCCTCATCCGGCGTCATCTCGCGCTGCACGACCGCTTGCAAAGTTTTGTCCAACAATTCACTGAACGGTGAGTAGAAGTCTTCCGGCACATGTTTGTTGCCGTACCCTACCCAGAATCCCAAGCTCCCTTCAACAGGCGAAGATTCCGTAGATGACTTGGGTTTCAACATATAGAACGGTTCTGTTCTCCTGCCCTCCAATTCCTTGAAAAATTGGTTTCTCGTCGGCAAAGTAGATATCGGATTGCGGGAAGCAACCTTCTCCATGCTCGATCCATTGACGAATTGGACAAACTCCCAGGCAGCCCGCTTGCTCGCGGAGTCCGCCATTACCGCAAAAATTTCCGACAAGCGCACCTTGGAGGACTCGTCAGGTCTTGTTAGATCGATCGGTACCGTAACGATATCCCAATTGATAGAGCTCAATTTTTTATCGCGCAGAGGGGCACGCCGCAGCTCTTTGGCGAACCAAGGGCCATCCATGACCATGGCCGCCTTCCCCTGAAGGAACAGATTGTTCATTCCTTCTACTTGTCCGGGCGGATAATTCCGCACCGCATCCGTTGCCATCCGAATGGCTTGCTTCCACCCGTCGGATCGGATGCGCATCTTCGCTCCCTTCGCATCAACGACTTGAAGGGAAGAAGTCGATGCAATATTTATCAATAATTCGGAAGGCCTTTGATACAAACCGTAAATTTCGTTATTGCCAGTTCTCATATCGTCAAAGCGCTTGGATAAAGACAGCACTTCCTGCCAGCTCATCTTGTTGCGCGGCAGTTCGATGTTGTACGCTTGGAACAAGTCACGATTGTAATAAATCACTTGATTATAAAAATAAGGGGATAGCCCGTACAGCTTCCCTCTTCCTTTCGTACGAATCATATCGATCAGGCCCGGCATGTAGCCTTCCAGGTCGAATTTTTCTTGTGCAATAATGTCATCCAACGCATAGAGCTTTCCTTGCTGCGCATACGATTCGAACATATGCTCACTCAGCAGCACGACGTCCGGCTTGTGCTTGTCCAGCAATTTTTCCAAATCTGCTGCCGTATCCGCCTCAGCAGTGCTAATGATTTCAACCTCAACATTCGGGAATTTAACATTGAAATAGTTTCCGTAATCGCGGTAGAACGATTCCTCACTGTAATAAGTCACTTTTATTTTCCCCTTGTCCTCATCCAATGGATCCAATACCGACTTTTCCAAAAAACATCCCGTTAATATAGACAACATGCTCAGCAGCAATATGCCCAACCTCCATCTTTTGCTCAAGTCTTTCTCCCCTCCAAGTCTTTGTTCTTTTGTGGCTCCATTATGTCATGCCCTCCTTGCTGCATATGCGAAGAAAATTACCGGACGGAATCCCCCTGACCCAAGTTTTTTCTTTTTATGGATTGCATCTATATCAGCTTTCTTAACTCTACAAAGTTACCCTATTTATTAAGTTCATATCACGCTAATGAGGGTAACTGACAAAGGATCTGCCTGGCGGTAGTTTTCTACCTTTCCAACAGATCCTTTGTTCTGTTTGCAGCTTATTGTGATCTTCTTATGATTTCATCGCTTTTACTTGTTAATTTTTCAGGCCCTTAATCGGCTGCTGCTCGAATGTATGGAATGTCCCTTTAGGATTGACAAGCGCGATAACGGTCGGCTGTCCTTGCTTCGTGAACGTATAGCGATCGAGCTGTATCGCTACCTTCGATCCCTTCAAATCAACGCCAAATAGCTGCTTTACCGTCGGCGCGGCCTTGGCTATCGCCTGTTCGGACGTGAGTATCGGCTGGGCAAACGCTTGCTTATATTCATCGTCGGATTTATAGGATTCTTCTTCTCGAAGCAATACGGCCTCCCATATCTTCCCGGTATCGGCTCCGATGTGCAGAATACATATCTTCAATCCTGCATCAATGAACTCTAGCACCTTGCCCTCCTTGTTCTGAGGATAGTAATTCAAGTTCACCCCATTAAGAACCTTTACGTCCTGCCCACCGTTTAATAGTTTCATTGTTTTGCGCGCAATATCAAGCTTGGATTTGTCTGGCGCCTTCGCATAGCTAACTGTTGCCTTTGTTACTTTGCCGCTTTTGCCATCAATAGTGACAGAAGCGAAATTCTGACCTTGCAGGATCCATGCATCCTGTCCTCTATATGCGCCTCTTACCTGCGCCATCTTCGGATCCATTTCTTTCAATTTATTCTTGCCCGTTATCAAAATGGACGAAGGTACATCCTTAAGATCTGCAACTAAGCTGAAAAGTACGATTTCTCCGGATTGCGCATTGACGACAATATTTCCGCGTTTATCTTGTAGCTCGAAATCGATGTACTCACTTTCCGGTAAATTCGGCATTCCTACCCGCGAATAATCGACAATTTCATAAGCCGAATTTGGCATGGCATCCTTTATTGCCTTTTTCACCTTTGCAATTATGTCATCACTAACTTCGATTTTTGCCTTCGCTTGCTGGGAAAAAGCCCTTGGCAAATATGCCGCGTCAGTTAAAACTCCTGAAGAAAGTGCACTTACAAGCATTGCAGCAACAACTGTTTTCTTCACAGTCAATTCCCTCCTAGAATGCGCAAATCCTAAAGTGCCTTGTCTTATTTTTCTTCTGTCGGCATTGGCAATGGTACTTTCCAATCCAGGTCATAGCTCTTTTCTGCCAATTCTGAAGTAAGACTGAGCGTTTGAGGGAGTTCTTTCATTTCAGAACTTTGCAATTTCATTCGGATATGGTTTCTGCCTTGTTCATCCTTCCCTATCATTTTAAAGTCTCCACCTGTTACATCGTATACTTTGCCCGCTTCATCTTTTATCGTCCAACCAAAACGATTCGTAATTTTATGTGCGTCATCAATTAATATCGTATCGCCTATATTAATATGGGATATATCCTTTACATAAGCCTCTAGTAAAATCGTAACGTGCTTCTCAGTCTTTGGAGATGCTTCATTTAATGGTTCGTTTAAGGTTACTGACTTGATCTCAATCGTTTTGCCATCCATATCTACTCGTACAGGTTTGTCGGCAAGCTGTTTTGGCTCAAATGATATGCCTAGCTCATACGGTTCTGTTTTTACTAAAGAATCCAATACTAGCGTATATTGATGATCAGGAGACAGTGGAGCAAATCCATACTGCCGATTCAAATGACCGAATTCTCCCAAGGCCTTGCTTGGCGTATCAAGCGCCCTAGTTAAATCTTTTACTTTCTCTCCTTTTTCATTTTCAACATGGAAATTCAGCTTAAAATCATCATAGCGAACATAAGGATCAGCTGAATCTACTTTTCCTTTCACTTGTTTACTTTCCTCTACTAATCTTTTCTTTGCCTCTTCCGTCCATTTCGTTTCATAATCCACACTAGCAGCAGTCGGTGAATACATAATGCTATTTAGTTTGATTTGCAGTCCCTGTGGTGTGGTATACGTCTTATCGATTGGCAGCACCTGAGAAGCCTTCGTTGTTTTCTCTAAATCAAAAGGAATCTTCAAGGCCCAATTTCCCTCGACAGAGTCGATCTGATTTCCCTCGAACTGTAGTACAAGCTTCTGATCTTCTGTTTCCCCGGGTTTTTTTAGCGTGAGATATCCGTAATTTTCGCGGTTTTGTACCCCATATATTCTAGTTTCTTTAATTATATTCCCTTTCGAATCTGTCACCTCTACGTTACTTATGGAAAGCTTATCCGGATGAATAAAGTTATTCTGCTGATCCTTGATCGAATAAACGGCTACAATTCTCATAGGATCGGCCAATATCTCCTCTATTTCAAGAGTATAGCCCTGATCAGTAACAGAGGCATTTACCTTCTGTGAAAAACCCTCCTGTACTGCATGTTGCAGTTCTTGATCAGAACTATCAAATAACGATTTAACATAGGCCGCAAAGGTAGGACTCACCG
>NZ_JMDX01000268.1:0-7288 GCF_000935845.1 Paenibacillus sp. E194 | reverse complement strand
GTCCGAGTTTGCGATCCATTTGCTCAAGGAATGCAAGCGCTCCGGAATCCATACGGCCATTGAAACCTCAGGGCATACCAAACCGGAAGCGATCTTGGCCATGGCCGAATATACCGATCTGATCTTGTACGATCTGAAACATATGGATTCGGATCGCCATTATCAACTGACGGGTGTACGCAACGAGCGTATTCTCGAAAATTTGCGGGAACTGATCAACCGCAAACATAACGTGAAGATGCGGATGCCGCTAATGAAGGGGCTCAATGATGATGAGGACACCATCCGCAAAACGGTAGAGTTTCTGCTTCCATATCAGGAAAACGAGAATTTTAAAGGCATCGATTTGCTCCCTTATCACAAGCTGGGGATTAACAAATACAGACAATTGGATATGGTTTACAGCGTTGAACGCGATTTAAGCCTTAATGAAGCGGATTTGGAGCGTATTGAACGTCAAATTAGCCAATACGATTTCCCAGTCCGGGTAATCAAACATTAAGAGCATGCTATCGAAGCCAGTTCTGTTCGGTAAAGCAAGCGCTTTACAAACTCGCAAATCTGTAAGGAGGACGTTTATGCAGCAGCCTGATGGGCCGGATCTCGGGCGGATTATTCAGGAGTCGGTGCCGGGCAAACAAGTGACGCTGGCCCATATCATTGCTTCACCCGTGCCTGACATGTATGAAAGACTGGGTATCGATGAAGCGGGGGCTATTGGCATATTAACACTCTCGCCCAGCGAAACCTCCATTATTGCTGCCGATATCGCCACCAAGGTGGCAGATGTGAAAATCGGCTTTCTGGATCGCTTTACTGGTTCGGTGCTTCTCACCGGAGATGTAGCAAGTGTGGAAACGGCGCTGCGGGCCATCATTAAGACGTTAAGCGGTAGTCTGGGTTTTGCGACGGCGGAAATTACACGGACATGAAAAAACGCATTATGCTGATCGGTCCTACAGACTGCGGAAAAACGACGCTAGCCCATGCGCTTGATGGTACGGATCGCCCGTTGCGGAGGACGCAGGATATTATCTATGGGCCGAAGACGATCGATACACCAGGCGCGTATATCGAAAATACCTGGATGTACAGCCATTTGATTGCAACGGCGCAGAACGCAAGCCATATTTTGATATTGGTGGATCAGTCCCGGCATCTGGAAGTCTACTCGCCCGGCTTTGCGTCTTCTTTCACAAAGCCTGTTGTCGGGATAATAACGAAAGCCGATCTTGCGCTGGAAAATGAACATTACTGTGTAAAAGTTTTACAACGTGCCGGGATAACCGAACCCTTTTTCCGCATTAGTCTTCCCGTGGGAAGGGGAATCGGGGAATTGAAACGTTATTTGTTCGGGTAATAAGAGTGGAGTTGATACCATGAAATTTATTACCGAAATGGAATTGCGCAATGTGTACAGGATTGAGCCTTTTACATCATACATGGTGGAGTATGGAAGCCGATTGACGCCGGAGGCGCGCCAGTTTTTGACGGATCGCCAAATCGCCGTGTCCTATGGCACGCAAGAGCAAAATCAGGAACAAAAGCAAGAGCCGATGCCGAATTCGGAGCGACAGGCGGAGAAGCCGGATTGGCGGCGTGGGAAGCTGCGCTGTCAGATGCAATCCGTCTCAGCCCTGTTCTTGTTAACCGGGCAGGAGCTGCTGGAGCAGGATGTGCTGCTGGCCCAGAAGGTGCTAGAGCTGTCAAGGCTGTTTTCGGCCCTCCAGAAAGGGGAAAGATGCGGCACATCCACTGCCGATTTATCATTCCAGGGTTGTACTGGCATTACTGCCGATGTTCTTTTTGAGGATGCGGGAGATTGCTTTGAGGTAACCGAGTTTCACATTCAATTAGAAAGAGGCAGAGAAATTGCGTTGCTCCACCGTCTGCGCAGCGCTTTGCGGGAGCTTGGGTTTGCGGTGTTGGAAGCCGCAGAGGGTAGTTCCCATGAAAAACCAGAGGAACCTGTTATTCCTGGAATCAATTATATGATTAACACATTGAGCTCGTTTATTTGCAGAACTACAGGAGGTGGAACATGCCAGAGACAAAACCCTTTGCATACTGCGATCAACTCGTAAAGCAATTTGAAGCTGTCATCCAGAAACCGATTCCAGGACGGTCTTCGTTCTACTATACCGGTGTGGATCTGGGAACGGCCTGTGTAGTGCTTACCGTGTTGGATGATTCTCGGAAGCCGGTGGCAGGCGCTTACCGCTACGCCGATGTCGTCCGCGACGGAATGGTGGTGGACTATCTAGGAGCGATTCAGATCGTGAGGGAGCTTAAAACACAGTTGGAGCAGCAATTGGGTGCAGAACTTGAATATGCAGCTTCGGCGATTCCTCCGGGAACCGATTTACTGGATGCTGGCGCCATCAAGCATGTAATCCAGGGTGCGGGTTTTGAAGTTACGGCTTTGCTGGATGAACCTACGGCGGCTAATGCCGTGCTGCAAATATCCGACGGAGCCATTGTAGACATTGGGGGCGGAACGACAGGCATTTCGATTCTAAAGGATGGCAAGGTTGTCTATGTCGCCGACGAAGCAACGGGAGGCACCCACTTTTCTTTGGTGGTTGCCGGGGCATACCAGATGAGTTTTTCTGAAGCTGACTGCTTCAAGCGCGACCCTGCCCATCACCAAGAATTGCTGCCGCTGCTCCGGCCGGTTATTGACAAGGTTTCCTCTATCATCAACCGCCATGTGGTGGGCTATGAGGTCAATGAATTGTACTTGGTAGGCGGAACCTGCTGCTTGTCCGGTATGGAGACGATTATTGAGCAGAAGACCGGTATTGCTACCTATAAACCTAGCAACCCTCTGTTTGTCACACCGCTGGGCATTGCTCTGAATTGTACGCAGGAGGCGATGTGAGTGGAATTTCGGATTATCAAATCTCCTTCCAAGGGGACGCTGGACATTTTGCTTCGTCGCAGAGGAGCGCCCAGTAGTCGGGAAGTTCCCCAATGCGACGCGGTCGGTCTGGTGCAGGGAAGGCTGATTGACATGGTATGGGCCGCTGATGTAGCTGAAAAAGTGGTGGGCGTAACAGTGGAGGATATTCGCGGCAGCTGCCCGCAGAACATGATTCTTCTCGCTATTTTTGGTGACACGGCTTCCGTAGAGGATGCCATCGCCGAGATTAAGCAGAGGAGCGGAAAAGCGGGGAGGAAGGAATGCCATGATTGCGGCTGAATTGATTCACAATATCTGGTCTACCCGTAAAGCAGATTCCCTTGTGGGAATGAAACTGATGCTGGCCGAGGTGATTGGTGGAAGCGACGACGGGCTCCGCTTGATTGTAGTCGATACGATCGGCGCTGGCATAGGCGATCGAGTGATTGTCTGTACCGGCTCTTCGGCTCGCAAAATGCTGCATACAGACGATGTTCCTGTGGATGCCGTCGTCGTCGGCATCATCGACGCGGACTGTGTTTTCGAATAATTATTCGATCAGAAATCGAATGCAGTGAGAGGGGGCGAGACTGTGAAAAAACTGATATGCGCTGCGGATGTGGAAGAATGGGTGGCTTCCGGGCAGAAGCGGTGCTGCATTGATCGAAACACGATTGTGACACCGGCAGCCCATGATAAGGCAAGGGAGCTGGGGCTGGAGTTTACCGATGAGCCATGTGGGTCTTTGAGTTCCGAGTCCGCAGGCTGCGCAACTCAGGATGATCTCGACATGAATGCCATTTTCAAATTTTTCAAGATGTTATCGGAAAAAGGACTGGTTGAAAAGCTGTTGGGAACGGCTCATGAGCCACCTTATCAGGCGGAGACGGATCCGACTGGCTTGAAACTTGTGCGGGGTCGGACGGTAAAAATGGAGGCTTACGATACGGGAACAAATGGTGCCAAGGTATATCGTCAAGAGGTAATCGGGAAGCCGGATTGTACCATGAGCGCAGGCTTTATGACTGTCGACCACGGTTGCTTCGAGCAGGAGACGGCCCAAGAAGAAACTTATATCGTGATGGAAGGTGCGCTCGATGTCACTTTGAATGAGAGAACCTTCACCGCCCATGAGGGAGATGTACTCTTCATCCCCAAAGGAGTGAAAGCGACCAAGGGATCGTCGGACTGCACGAGGATGTTTTATATGACTTATCCGGCGGGCGATCCTGATCGGAAGCTACAGTAACAGACAGTAACAGGAGGTGATAGCATGCAGGCCCTTGGATTAATTGAAACGCGGGGACTTCTCCCGGCGATTGAATGTCTGGACATCATGCTCAAATCAGCTCAGGTAGAACTGATAGAAAAGTGCAATGTGGGCGGCGGGCTAGTGACGATCGCAGTAGCCGGCGATGTCGGCGCTGTACAAGCATCCGTGGAAGCAGGTGCCTCCGCGGCGCAACAATTGGGCAGTGATATGCTCATCAGCCGACATGTCATTCCTAGACCCCACAACGACATTGCGAGCATTATCGGCCAGCGCAGCATTTTGAACATTGCCAAGGAGAAGGACGAGCCGGCGCAACCAGTACGGCATACTCAGCCGTTGGAACAGTTTCCAAAGCAGCTGCCCGAGCAAACGCTAGAGCAGACTCCGAAACGATACGCAGCGTCTGATGTTCCACTGGACGAGGCACCCAATGTTCCATTAGACACGGCTCCTAAAGTTCCACTGGAAGCGGCGCCCGATGTCTCAATCAATAACGGTGGTGCAGAAGGCTTCCCTGTACTAGCAGCCGACCCCGCTCAGGTTCTTGTGTCTAAAGACGTCAGTCCGGAAACAGACAATGAAGATCCGGTAGATGGAGAGCATGCAGTGCTGGACAGTCCATTCAAACACCAGATTGACGTGCTGGTAAAGGAATCAGGGCTTGACAAAGCAATGGAGCTACTGGAGACGATGACAGCCATGAAGCTGCGCGGACTGGCCAGAGAGTGCGGCCCCGCGTATGGGATGAGCATGACGACCATTTCCAAGGCAGACAAGGTGAAACTGCTCAAGCGGTTCCGCCATTATTATCAGCAGTAAGCAGGAAACGAGGGGAGGATGTTTCACTTGGAAAATTATGATTATGACTTGCAATCGATTCAGGAAACGCGTGACTTGGCTCGTGCAGGAAAAGCGGCTGCCGATATCCTTGCCGGGTACGATGCTGAACAGATTGACAGAATTGTACAAAACATGGTGCTGACAGCGGAGGTCAACGCCGCCGAATTGGCAGCGCTGGCAGTGGAGGAAACCGGATTTGGCAAGATTGAGGATAAGATCTTCAAAAACCGACTGGCTTCCACGGAGCTGTATGAATCCATTCGGGATACGAAAACGATTGGGGTGATCCGCGAGGACAAGGCGAATCAATTAATAGAGATTGCCGAGCCTGTCGGACTGCTCATGGGGATTATTCCATCAACCAATCCGACATCCACTACGATTTTCAAATCTATCATTGCGATAAAGGCTCGCAATGGAATCATCTTCTCGCCGCATCCTTCGGCAAAGAAATCTATCATGCGGGCTGCGGAACTAATGCATGCAGCCGCTATCGAGGCAGGGGCTCCCAAAGGAATCATTGGCTGCGTTACCAAGCCTTCTATGCCGGCGACGCAGGAACTGATGAAGTGCGATGAAATCGCTATGATTATCGCCACAGGCGGATCGGCGATGGTGAAATCTGCCTATAGCGCGGGTAAACCGGCGCTGGGGGTGGGACCGGGTAATGTACCGGCCTATATTGAGCGCACCGCTGATATTCCAAAAGCAGTAGCTAATATCATTGCCAGCAAAACCTTCGATTACGGAACAATCTGCGCATCTGAACAGGCTGTTATCGTGGAAGAATGTATCCGTTCTGAGGTAATCGCAGAGTTTGAGCGTCAGGGCGGTTACTTTATGAATCAGGAGCAAACTGCTAAAGTCGCGGCAAAGCTGTTTGTAAAAGGCCATGCCATGAATTCAAGACTGGTGGGACGTTCACCTCAGGTGATCGCGGAAGCTGCTGGTATTCAAATTCCAGCAGGGGTCAAGGTGCTGTTAGGCGAGCAGCAGGGCGTGGGAGAGAAATTCCCGCTGTCCTATGAGAAGCTTACTACTGTTTTGGCGTTTTACACCGTACAGGACTGGCGTGAGGCTTGCGATCTAAGTGTTGGATTGCTGCGTAACGGAGGAATAGGCCATAGTTTCTCCATCCATACAGAGAATCACGATATGGTCATGGAATTTGCGCAAAAACCTGTATTCCGCATTTTGGTGAATACGGGCTCCACTCAGGGCGGCGTGGGCGCAAGCACCGGGCTTGCCCCGGCCTTCACTTTGGGATGTGGAACCTGGGGGGGCAGCGCCACTTCAGATAATGTGGGACCACAGCACTTGATTAATATCAAGCGTGTGGCTTATGGCATTAAGGACTGTACAGCACAAAGTCCTTATTCTGCTCCCTCTTCGCAACAGCCGAAGCAACAGGAGGATGCAATGCTGTTGAATCTGGTCGATGAGCTGATGTCTATTTTGCAGAAAAGCGGTGACAGCTAATGGGGAACTATGACCAAGTACTTTCATTGTTAATGGAGGTTGTATCCGGTGCTGGAAAGGCGGGGGAGGAGCCGAGCTGCATTCCTTTAGGGATTTCGAATCGCCATGTGCATCTTTCCCAGGCTGATGTGGAGACGCTCTTCGGATCCGGATATACGCTATCCAAATTGCGTGATTTGTCCCAACCCGGACAGTATGCATGTAATGAGACCGTTACGGTCTGCGGCCCCAAGGGTGCGATTGAAAAAGTGCGGGTTCTCGGGCCAGTGCGGAAGCAGAGCCAAGTAGAAATCATGCGGGGAGACTGCTTTAAGCTGGGCGTGAAAGCTCCAGTGCGCTTATCCGGGGAGCTTGAAGGCACACCGGGCGTCACATTGATCGGTTCCAAGGGAAGCGTATATATTACCTGCGGCTTGATGGTTGCACAGCGCCACATTCATATGACGCCTGATGATGCCCTTTTCTTCGGCGTAACCGACGGAGAAATGGTCAGCATTCAATTTGATGGTCTCCGGGGCGGGGGGTACAATCAGGTCGCAATCCGAGTTGGCAATGACGCCGCTCTCGACTGTCATATCGACGTTGAAGAGGCCAACGCGATGGATCTGACATCGGCGTCTATTGTTCAAATCATAAAAAATCGCTAGGAGGTAATGAACATGAGATCGGAAGCTCTTGGTTTGGTTGAAACAAAAGGTTTGGTAGGTTCTATCGAAGCGGCGGATGCTATGGTCAAAGCGGCCAATGTCACCTTGATTGGCAAAGAGATGGCAGGTGGCGGCCTTGTTACCGTA
>NZ_JMDX01000267.1:0-7307 GCF_000935845.1 Paenibacillus sp. E194 | reverse complement strand
ACACTGGGATGGGCAGGATGTTAAAGTACAAGATGCATTAAAAAATAAATTTGTTGCCAACATGTTTTTCGAGAACAGCACGCGCACCCGCTGTTCGTTCGAAGTAGCCGAGAAGCGTCTAGGTGCAGAGGTTATCAACTTCTCTGCATCCTCCTCAAGTATAGAGAAAGGCGAATCAATCTACGATACGGTTCGAACACTCGAATCGATGGGGATGGATGCAGGAGTTATCCGCTTGAAGCCGATTGGGCTCTTGGAACAAATTGCGGAACGCGTCAAGATGCCGCTGGTCAACGCAGGCGATGGCAATAATGAGCATCCTACACAAGCACTCCTCGACCTGTACACGATGCGCAAGCATTTTGGACAGCTAGATGGACTGAATGTCACGATAGTCGGAGACATTGAGCATAGCCGGGTAGCACGCTCGAACTTATACGCGCTTCGCAAGTTCGGAGCGAACGTAAGCTTCTGTGCACCGGACAATATGCATGCTCATGATTTGGATGCACCGTATGTGACGATGGATGAAGCGCTGCAGTCAGATGTGGTCATGATGCTTCGCGTACAGCTTGAGCGTCATGAATCAGAAGTGATGCACTCGACAGCGGCCTACCGGTCAGAGTACGGCATGACGCTTGAACGCGTCGCACTGATGAAGAAGCATGCGATTATTATGCATCCAGCCCCTGTCAATCGCAATGTAGAAATCGATGACGAGGTCGTTGAAGCAGAACAGTCGCGAATCTTCGAGCAAATGGCAAACGGGGTTCCTGTACGGATGGCAGTACTGGAGCGAGCACTCTCATAGGAATCACTTCTTATATAGTAGAAATCGATAGATTGAAATTGAAACTGAAATTGAAATATACCAACCAGACGGACGAACACTTCATAATGCACCGTAAGGAGAGAGAAACCGATGATCGTATTAACAAATGCAAAAATATTAAATACCGAAGGCGAATTGGTGGACGCTAACATTTGGATGGAAGAAGGCGTCATTCGTCGGATTACGAATCGCGAAGAAGCTGCTCCAGCGGGAGCAGAAGTTCATGACATCGAAGGCAAATTCGTATCGGCAGGCTTCATCGACATGCACGTTCATTTGAGAGAGCCTGGCTTTGAACATAAAGAAACGATTGCAACAGGTACTCACTCCGCGGCGAAGGGTGGATTTACAACAATCGCATGTATGCCAAATACACGTCCAGTCACAGACACACCAGAAACGGTACAACTCATACTCGATAAGGCTGAGCAAGAAGGCTATGTGAAGGTCTTGCCTTATGGCTCGATTACGAAGAGTGAGCTGGGAAGAGAGCTTACAGACTTTGTGTCCTTGAAAAATGCGGGTGTTGTCGGCTTCACTGACGATGGGGTTGGCGTACAGAATGCCCAAATGATGAAGGATGCGATGAACTGGGCCAAGGAACTGGGCATGCCGGTTATCGCACACTGTGAAGATGACTCGCTCGTTAAAGGTGCGGCAGTAACAGATGGAGAGTTCGCCCGCAAGAATGGATTGAAGGGGATTCCGAATGAATCGGAAGCGATTCATGTAGGCCGGGATGTACTGCTGGCAGAAGCGACAGGCGTACATTATCATGTGTGCCACGTTAGCACAGAACAGTCCATTCGGCTTATCCGTCAAGCGAAGCAGTTCGGTGTGAAGGTGACTGCTGAGATATGTCCACATCACCTGCTTCTCTCAGATGAAGATATCCCGGGATTGGATGCAAACTGGAAGATGAATCCACCGCTTCGCTCGCCTCGAGATGTAGAAGCCTGTATTGAGGCGCTGGTAGATGGCACAATCGACATTGTTGTAACAGACCATGCACCGCATAGTGAAGAAGAGAAAGCCAAAGGGATGGAGCTTGCACCGTTCGGTATTGTCGGATTGGAAACAGCATTCCCTCTCCTATACACGAAATTCGTAGCGACAGGCAAATGGCCGCTATCTCTGCTCGTCAATCGCATGACAAGCGACCCGGCAAAAACGTTCGGCTTGAATACAGGACGTCTGGAAGAAGGAGCACCGGGAGACATTACGGTTATCGACCTGGAGACCGAGCATAAGGTGAATCCGGACGAATTCTTGACCAAGGGACGGAATACGCCGTTCACGGATTGGAGCTTGAAGGGATGGCCAGTTAAGACATTCGTAGACGGCCGTCTTGTATGGAGCAAGTAACAAGATTGATAGATAGTCCTTTATAGATAGATAAGAATAGCAACGTGAAGTGCACAAGATAGAGAGCGAGGAGTGACGAACATGCAAGCAAGATTGTTGTTGGAAGATGGTACCCTCTTTACAGGAACGGGGTTCGGTGCAGACGGTGAGTCTGTAGGTGAGGTTGTATTTAATACAGGGATTACAGGATATCAAGAGGTATTGTCTGACCCATCTTACTGTGGACAAATTGTAACGATGACGTACCCGCTGATTGGCAACTACGGCATTACGCGCGATGATTTCGAATCCATTCGTCCTTACGTAAATGGGTTCGTCGTGCGCAGACATGAAGAAGTTCCTAGCAACTGGCGCGCTGAGTATTCGGTAGACCGTCTCCTGAAAGAATACGGTATCGTAGGCATCAGCGGCATCGATACGCGCATGCTGACTCGCAAGCTTCGTCACTTCGGTACGATGAAGGGATTGCTGACAACGGGCAACCAATCAATAGAAGAATTGAAGGAAATGCTAGGTGTTGCGGAATTGATACGAGATCAAGTAGCACGCACTTCAACAAACCAGCTGTTCTCCAGCCCTGGTGACAAAGAACGCATCGTTCTTGTCGACTTCGGCGCGAAGAGCGGTATCGTACGCGAGCTGACAAAGCGTGGCTGTGATGTAGTCGTTGTTCCTCATGACACAACGGCAGACGAAATTCGCCGCTTGTGCCCTGATGGAATTCAATTGTCCAACGGCCCTGGGGATCCGAAAGATGTGCCGCATGCCGTGAAGATGCTGCAAGAGCTTCTTGGAGAGTACCCAATCTTCGGTATCTGCTTGGGACACCAATTGTTCGCACTCGCTTGCGGAGCAGACACTGGGAAATTGAAGTTCGGCCATCGCGGCGGGAACCATCCGGTTAAAGAGCTTGCAACGAATCGCTGCTACATTACTTCTCAGAATCATGGATATACAGTTCTGGAGGATTCGGTGCAAGGTACGGAATTAACAGTAACTCATATCAACAATAACGATAAAACAATTGAAGGGCTTGCACATGCGAAGTACCCGGCCTTCTCGGTGCAATATCACCCAGAAGCGGCTCCTGGTCCGCATGACAGCAGCTACTTGTTCGACCAATTCATTGATATGATTCGAGAGCATAAACGCAATCAACCTAAGATTCCGCGCCAAGCGGAGCTCGTAGCACAGCTGAAAGGGGAACTATAAAATGCCGAAAAATAACGACCTCAAGAAAATCCTTGTTATCGGATCAGGCCCGATCGTAATCGGTCAGGCAGCCGAGTTCGACTATGCAGGAACACAAGCATGTGAAGCGCTGAAAGAAGAAGGCATGGAAGTCGTTCTCATCAACAGCAACCCGGCTACGATTATGACAGATACAAATATGGCTGATAAGGTGTATATCGAGCCGATTACTCTAGAATTTGTAACACAGATTATCCGCCAAGAGCGCCCAGATGGATTGCTTCCGACACTGGGTGGCCAGACTGGCTTGAATATGGCTATGGAACTTGCTCGTGCAGGTGTGCTTGAACAAGAGAACGTGAAGCTTCTCGGAACGCAGCTGGATTCCATTGAGCGCGCAGAAGACCGTGACTTGTTCCGCGACCTGATGCGTGAATTGGAACAGCCGGTACCGGAAAGTGTTATTGTCACCTCGGTGCAGGAAGCAGTTGACTTCGCCAATACGATTGGATACCCAATCATCGTCCGCCCTGCATATACGCTTGGGGGTACTGGCGGCGGTATTTGCGCGAACGAAGAAGAGTTGCGCGACACGGTTGCATCAGGTATCCGCTACAGTCCAATCGGACAGTGCTTGATTGAAAAGAGCATCGCAGGCATGAAGGAAGTCGAGTACGAAGTTATGCGTGATGCAAACGACAACTGTATCGTAGTCTGCAACATGGAGAACTTCGACCCGGTAGGTGTCCATACAGGCGACAGTATTGTCGTAGCACCGAGCCAAACGCTGTCGGATCGCGAGTATCAAATGCTGCGCTCCGCATCACTTAAAATCATCCGCGCGCTCAACATTGAGGGTGGATGTAACGTTCAGTTCGCGCTGGACCCACACAGCTATCAATACTATGTCATCGAGGTTAACCCTCGTGTCAGCCGCTCTTCTGCACTCGCTTCAAAAGCAACAGGCTATCCGATTGCGAAGATGGCAGCGAAAATCGCGGTTGGCTACACACTCGATGAAATTGTGAACCCAGTTACAGGTCAAACATACGCATGTTTCGAGCCTACGCTCGATTACATCGTATCGAAGATTCCACGCTGGCCGTTCGATAAATTCACACAAGCGAACCGCAAACTCGGTACGCAAATGAAAGCAACTGGCGAAGTCATGGCTATCGGACGTACATTCGAAGAGTCCATGCACAAGGCAATCCGCTCCCTAGAAATCGGCGTACATCGCTTGAATTTGAAAGGTACGGAAGAGCTGGACAAGGAAACGCTGGAATATCGTCTGCAAACACCAGATGATGAGCGCATGTTCTTGCTGGCAGAAGCATTCCGCCGCGGATATACACTGCAGCAGCTGCAGGATCTCACAAAAATCGACTGGTGGTTCCTCGACAAGCTGGAAGGCATGGTCAAGTTTGAAGACCGCATTCGTGAAGAAGAAACACTGTCTGAGCAAACGCTCTACGAAGCGAAGCGCATGGGCTTCACAGACCGCGCGATTGCTGAACTGCGCAGTGAAGGCCAGCCTGGCGGCACTTGCACGAAGGAAGCCGAGGTTCGGGACTATCGAGTACAACAAGGCTTGAAGCCTGTCTATAAAATGGTAGATACATGTGCGGCAGAGTTCGAAGCGACAACACCGTACTACTACTCGACCTATGAAGTAGAAAATGAAGTTATTGAATCCAATAAAGAAAAAATCTTAGTGCTTGGCTCTGGTCCAATTCGCATCGGTCAGGGTATCGAATTCGACTACTCGACTGTACATGCGGTATGGGCGATTCAAGCTGCAGGGTATGAAGCAGTAATCATCAACAACAACCCTGAGACCGTATCAACGGACTTCAACACATCAGATCGCTTGTACTTCGAGCCGCTCTTCTTTGAAGACGTAATGAATGTTATCGAACAGGAGAAGCCGGTTGGAGTTATCGTCCAATTCGGTGGACAAACGGCTATTAACCTTGCAGCACCACTGGCGGCTGCTGGTGTGCGGATTCTCGGTTCGAGCTTGGAGAGTATCGATGAAGCGGAAGACCGGAAGAAATTCGAAGCCTTGCTGTCGCGCCTTCATATTGCACAGCCGCAAGGCAGCACGGTGACATCTGTTGACGAGGCAGTAGGTACGGCACAATCGCTAGGCTACCCGGTACTTGTTCGTCCATCCTACGTCCTGGGCGGACGCGCAATGGAAATCGTGTACTCTGACCAAGAGTTGCTGACCTACATGGAGCATGCAGTAAAAATCAACCCTGAGCATCCGGTTCTCATCGACCGCTACATGCTCGGCAAAGAAGTTGAAGTCGATGCCATCTGTGATGGCGAGACGGTGCTTATTCCTGGTATCATGGAGCATGTTGAGCGCGCAGGGGTACACTCCGGTGACTCAATTGCGGTATATCCGCCACAGCATCTGTCCGAAGAGCTGAAGCAGCAAATCGTGGATGTTACGATTCGCATCGCGAAAGAACTGAAGACGGTCGGCTTGATTAACATCCAGTTCGTCATCTACCATGACCAAGTGTATGTAATCGAAGTGAATCCACGCTCCTCGCGTACGGTTCCATTCTTAAGTAAAGTGACGAACATTCCAATGGCGAATGTGGCAACGAAGCTTATCTTGGGTGCGAAGCTGAATGATCTCGGCTATCAAGAGGGGTTGTGGCCAGAAGATGACCATGTATCGGTTAAAGTTCCGGTGTTCTCGTTCGCGAAGCTGCGCCGAGTTGAACCGACACTCGGCCCTGAGATGAAATCAACAGGTGAAGTTATGGGACGCGACAAGCAATATGCGAAGGCATTGTACAAAGGCCTTATCGGTTCCGGCATGAAGATTCCTTCAACTGGCGCCATCATTTGCACGGTAGCAGATAAGGACAAGGAAGAAGCGGTTGAATTGATGCGTGGCTTCATGAGCCTTGGCTACAAAATTATCGCGACAGGCGGAACAGCGGTTGCGCTTGAAAATGCAGGCTTGAGCGTTACCCATGTGAAGAAGCTGACAGAAGGCTCGCCTAACATCCTGGATCTCATCCGTGGAGGAGAAGCGCACTTTGTTGTTAACACCTTGACAAAGGGCAAAACGCCAGAACGCGATGGCTTCCGCATTCGCCGCGAAGCAGTAGAGAACGGAGTAGTATGCATGACATCGCTGGATACTGTACGCGCGTTGCTGGGCATGCTGGAGCAAATCAACTTCTCATCTCGCGCAATGCCGGTTGTTCAGAAGTAATCACTGAAGAAATAGACGAGTACCGTCTCACAATAGAAGCAAAATCGAGGAGGCCGCAAGGCCTCCTCGGAGTATGAATAGACTATGGATGGAGCTTGGAGCCAGAGTAAGAATTAAATACGAAGAGGTGTCACGATGAACAAACGATGGAGCGAGGCAGAAGCGGCAGGCAAAATTATGGTCGCGCTGGATTATCCGAATGCAGACGCAGCGAGAGAGCTGCTGCAGCAGCTGCAAGGAATTCCTTGTTATATGAAGGTAGGCATGCAGTTGTTCTATGCGGCGGGCCCAGCGTTTGTTCGCGAACTGAAGGATAAAGGCTACAAAGTTTTCCTTGATGTAAAGATGCATGATATCCCGAACACAGTAAAGGGCGGAGCGAACAGCATCACGAAGTTAGGCGTTGATATGTTTAATGTCCATGCCGGAGGCGGTGCAGCGATGATGGCCGCTGCTGCGGAGGGTGTTGAGTCGGCACTGGCTGAAAATACGGAGTTGAAGCGACCGGTTGTAATTGCAGTCACGCAATTAACGAGCACGAATGAAACGGTCATGAATGAGGAAATCGGAATTCCTGGCAAGGTAGCTGACACTGTCGTACGTTATGCGAAGCTGACGAAGCTAGCAGGGCTTGACGGGGTTGTGGCATCGCCTCAGGAAGTAACCGCAATTAAGGCT
>NZ_JMDX01000266.1:0-7336 GCF_000935845.1 Paenibacillus sp. E194 | reverse complement strand
CAACGACTGCACCATCACCATTGCGAATGCGGCCTATCACTCCGTTGCCGCCAATGCCGGTTTCAACCTCAATTCCGAAGGAGCGCAACTGTTCCGCTACAAATGCGGCTGTATTCGATTCTTCATAGGACAGTTCCGGATTCTGATGCAAGTAACGTCGCCATGCAATCATCTGGTCAAACTGCGCTGACAAAGCTTCCTTCCACAAGGACGATGCCTGAGACACACTCATCCTTCTCTCCCCCTACGTTTCCATTTTCATAATTGTACCATAACATGCATTCTTTCGTAGACATCTTTGCATGATTCTGCCTGAAATATGGAGCCATATCCGCTCCTGCTAGAGGTGTCTTGCGCAAGCGTAGGAAACATACTATCATGGTAGAGAGTAAAGATGGTTGTACTTACAAGGTAGACGAGAACTCGAAGGAGGAAAGTGGTACATGATAATCGAAAATTCTGGCCTGATCGGGCTTGAATCCGACCTTGCTTATCTTGATGAAGCAATGGAGAAGCTCGGTTTCTTTCGCGGCCAATGGGAGTATTACCGTGCTACATACGACTTGAAGCTGGAAGCAGGCAGCGAAGACTATTATTTGCGTATTAACACACGGGTGAAGGAAGGAAAGCTGGAGAAGCCAGATGCAATTCTGGCGATCGAAGCGGTCTACATGGGACGTGCGTCTTTCCCGCACGGATTGGATTATGAAACACCCATTCCGCAAGCACAGCTCAATACTGCTACCCAACGCCTTCATCAATTGAAGGAAGCGCTTAGCGCGTAGTGGTTCTCATTTGAGTAGAACAACATATAAACCCATGAAACGAGATACCCCGTCTCCACCAGCCAAAGGCACGCCGGATTTCACCTTGCTCGTGCTTACGTTATTGCTAGTAGGATTCGGTGTCGTCATGGTATATAGTGCGAGTTCTAGTCTGGCTGCCGTTTCTGCTTTATACAACCATGATGCACTTTACTTCGGCAAGCGTCAGCTCATGTGGGCTGGACTTGGATTCATCGCAATGCTCATTGCAATGAATATCCCGTACACGATGTATAAAAAGTTATTTATCCCTTTATTTATTGTTACGATTATAATGCTAATGCTCGTCCCGTATATAGGTAAGGATGTGAACGGAGCACGCAGCTGGTTTGGCGTCGGTTCAATCGGGATACAGCCTACAGAACTAGCTAAGATATCAATTGTTCTGTACCTGGCCGCCTTAATTACCAAGAAAGGCGAGAAATTTCGAGATTTCAAAAAAGGACTCTTTCCTGTTATGATTATCGTCGGCTTCGTTGTCGGCCTGATCATGCTGCAGCCCGACTTTGGGTCTGCCATGATTCTAGCCTTCTGTGCCGGTGTTATCGTCATTGCAGGCGGAGCCAACCTGAAGCACATCATGAATTGCCTGTTGGTAGGACTGACAGGTGTGATTGTCGTTCTAGGATTGCATTTTTTGTTATCGCCCGGGAAGCTGACGGACGGATATCAATTCGCCCGCATCCAGTCTTGGCTCGATCCCTTTCAAGATGCACAAGGAACCAGTTACAATTTGCTGCAATCGTTGAAGGCGATCGCTCATGGCGGTTGGACAGGTGCCGGGTTCGGTCAGAGCATCCAGAAGCTGCTCTATCTGCCCTACCCGTATAATGACTTCATCTTCGCTATCATCGCCGAGGAATGGGGCTTTATTGGAACAAGCATATTCCTGATCGTTTATTTGATGTTCATCTGGCGCGGCATTATGATCGCTCTCCGGTGTCCAGATACGTACGGGACACTTGTTAGTGTCGGCATCGTTGGAATTATCGCCGTTCAAGCCTTCATTAACATCGGAGGTGTAACGAGAACGATCCCGATAACCGGTGTCACGCTTCCACTCATCAGTTACGGCGGTTCCTCGCTGCTCATTACGATGGCGAGTATCGGCATATTGCTCAGTGTGTCACGTGAGGCGAATCGGATGAATCATGATAAGAAGCCAATTGGAAGCTTGCCGAATTCGCGCAAGCGAACAACCAAAAAAGACTACCGGCCGCTTAGGTCCGTGTAGTCTTTTTTTCGTGGTGTGCATGCAAGCATAAGTGCCTATTTACTGATTCGCTGGATCTCTTCCAGTTCCTCATCTTTAAATGCGACGCCCTCAACCTTAACATTAATTTCAACGACGCCTAGTCCGGTCATATTCTGAACCGCTTCGCGGACGTTTAATTGCAACTGGCGGCACACTTCCTGAATTGGCATGCCATACATAACAATCACTCGCAGATCAATAGCAGCTTCCACTTGGCCTACCTCTACAGATACACCCTTTTGTACGTTCTTGCCGCTCAATCGCTTCGCCCAGCCTTCGGACAGTCCGCCTGACATAGCAGCAATACCTGGAGTTTCAAGCGCAGCAAGACCAGCGATTGTGGCGACGACATCGTCGGATATCCGAATGTTACCTTCCTGCGTGTTCAATTGTTCCTCAGCCATCGTCATCCTCCTTTCTGTCTCCCCTATATTGTAGTCGATTTTTGAACATGAAAGCAAACAGTGTATTCAATTCGAATCAGATTCAATTCACACCGATGATATGGATCAATTGGCATAGTTTACAAACGAAAATCAGTTCGCTATATTAAATATCAGATGTTTTGCTCCATACCTTATGAACGTTAGGAGTGATCGGTTTGCGCAACCGATTGTTTTTTGTGCTTTTGTGCACCTCATTCGCCCTTAGCGGGGTAGGTCATTACCTTCACTGGAATATGACATTGCAATTCGTCATCTCCGCAGTCGCGATTATTTTCGTCGCCGGCTTTCTTGGACGGGCCACAGAGAGTGTATCCCACTACGCTGGCCAGCGGCTCGGTGGCTTCCTTAATGCAACCTTCGGCAATGCAGCTGAGCTCATCATCGCAATCTTCCTTGTACGGGAAGGATTGTTCGACATGGTCAAGGCCAGCTTGACTGGTGCGATTATCGGCAACTTACTGCTTGTATTGGGGCTTAGCTTATTTGTAGGCGGCTTAAAATACAAGGTGCAGCGGTTCAACATCGAGCTTGCAGGCATGAACGGTTCCCTGATGCTGCTTGCTGTGATTGCCTTATTCGTGCCTGCCGCATTTTTCACCACCCATTCGATTAGTACAGAAGGCACGAAGACACTCAGTCTTATCGTTGCCGGCGTATTGATCGCTGCTTACTTGCTCTGGCTCGTGTTCTCTATGATTACTCATAAAGACATGCTCACCGATGAATCAGCGGTTGGCGAGGAGCAGGCAGAAGAAGAACCAGCTTGGTCAAAATCAAAGTCTATCGTATTCCTGCTCCTAGCTACGGTTATGGTAGCATTCGTGAGTGAATGGCTGGTTGGCACCCTTGATTCGTTCACCGCACAATTCGGCTTATCCGAACTGTTCGTGGGCGCATTCGTTATTGCAATCGTCGGTAACGCCGCAGAGCATAGCGCTGCTGTCATGATGGCGATGAAGAATAAGATCGGCGCTGCTGTAGAGATTGCAATCGGCAGCAGCTTGCAAATTGCTCTGTTCGTAGCACCGGTACTCGTATTTGTCAGTGCACTCTTCGGGCAAACGATGGACATCGTGTTTACAACCATTGAAATGGTGGCCATTGCGGTCTCTGTCTTTATCGCGAAGTCGATTTCTCAGGATGGACGTACGAATTGGTACGAAGGACTGCTGCTGCTCGCTGTGTATATTATTCTTGGCGTATCTTTTTACCTCGTATAGATGTCTGATTCATGATTCGTGTATGGAAACAGCTTGCCGTTGTCTCCTTCCTTCCATTTGCCAACAAAACACAAAAAGCTTGGGACTTGTCCCAAGCTTTCTTTGTATTCAGTCGTTTACGCACTGAGCAATTTCATTCATCTTATTTCTCTTCTTTGTTCAATGCTTCATACAGTACAGCAAGATTCCGCTCTAATCTGCTGACCAGCATACGTCCGACAGCCTCTTCTACCAATCCCGCTCTAACTGCAAAATCCACCTGTCTAGAAAAACCATACATTTGCGTATCTAGCACTTCCTCATAGAGAGGGCAGTAACGCGTCGCCAAGTTCTCCATTTGAACTTGAATGAGTTTCTCTATTTGATGCGCATCATCTTCAAGCAGAGCGAGCGCTTTATCATTGATCTGTTGTACCACATCCGACGAAGACATGCCTGATTTCCCCCCTATGACTCGAAGTCACGTTTGTTCTATTTCTAATATTAGACGATCATGACCTGTAACACAAGATGCACCGCGAACTTCTGTGTGACAATGCGCACATTTCCACCTGAAATGCCTTGAACCAAAGTGACGCGACGCCTTGCATGATGAGCATAATTTCCATCTCATAGAGAAAACTTGAGAGAGCAAAAAATTAGCAGCGTATTTCAATAATAAACAGAAAGTGCTTGTCCAAAAGAAAGAAGAGCCGAGACAATACGTCCCGGCCCCCCAATTCTCGATCCGAATTATTCGGCTACAACAGTTACATTCAGACCATGCTTCTCGAATACATCAGACATAGCTACTTTCGCTTCGTCCACATCCGGTCCATGAACATGCAGTTCATACGCTTGATTGCCAACGAGTGTCGTGAACAAACCAAGAATACTTTTTACGTCAATGTATTTGTTGTCGGCTTGTAACACAATCGAAGATCTGAATTTGTTCGCTGTTTGCGAGATTTCCACAATTGCCGTGTTATTAGACATTGAAATCCCTCCGTCTCAGTAAATCACATCTAATTTATACGCTTCCATCATACCGTGAATAAGATGCTGGGCGCAAGGTGAAATCCATCAGATGAAGCAGGCAAATATAGACTACTTCAAATGTTCAGGGTTCAAGCATTCCAGCTCTGGAATAACAAAGCGGCCGTCTTTGCGAACAAGCACATCGTCAAAGTACATTTCGCCGCCGCCGTACTCTGGACGCTGGATCAGAACCAGGTCCCAGTGGATGGAAGAACGATTGCCGTTATCAGCAGTATCGTAGGCTTGCCCTGGTGTGAAATGAATGCTGCCTGCAATCTTCTCATCGAACAGAATGTCCTTCATCGGGTGTAAAATATACGGATTGACGCCAATTGCAAATTCACCGATGTGGCGAGCACCTTCATCCGAATCCAAGATTTCGTTCAAGCGATCCGTATCATTGCTTGTTGCCTCCACAATTTTACCGTTCTCAAAACGGAATTTCACGTTCTCGAATGTGAACCCGTTATAGATGGACGGTGTATTGTAGGACAATGTACCATTCACCGAATCACGCACTGGAGCCGTGTATACTTCTCCGTCTGGAATGTTCCGTTGTCCGGAGCATTTGACAGAACCAATGTTCTTGATGGAGAAGCTGAGATCTGTCCCTGGTCCGACCAAGCGCACCTTGTCTGTACGATCCATCAAGTTTTTCAAGGAATCCATCGCAGCATCCATCTTGGAGTAGTCCAAGTTGCAAACATTGAAGTAGAAGTCCTCAAATGCTTCTGTCGAAGTGTTCGCCAGCTGAGCCATGGAGGCATTCGGATAGCGAAGCACAACCCATTTCGTACGTTTAACGCGTTCTTCCATATGTACTGGATGGGAATAGATTGATTCGTACAACGTCATCTTATCTTTTGGCACATCGGCCAATTCGTTCGCATTCTCACCAGCACGGATTCCAATGTACCCCTGCATATTCTGCATCCGAAGCAGATCATACTCTTTCCATGTCTCCATCTGCTCTTTCGTTGCATTCAAGAGAAGCGAACGCAGTACAGAACGATCCGTCAGTTGCACAAATGGACGACCGCCGCGCTTAGCAATCTCATCCACTATACACTTAACCAATTCACGCTCAGATCCAATCATCTCTACAAGGATATTTTCCCCTGGCTGTACATCAACTGAGTATCCAACCAAGTTTTTCGCAAGCTGTTCTATTCTTGGGTCTTTCATCCTATGGTTCCTCCTCGATCAGTTAACATGAACTTACGATTATCATTGTATCACGATGATCATGCAGAGTCAGCGTGTTCCTGCATGGTACAGCAGACATCTACTCATATATGAATTGAGACTGCATGTGAACCAATTCTTCTCTCGGTTCCCCTTGCTCCTTATAGGATGACGTTATCCAACCTTCGACATAGGCAGGGAGTGAATCCCGCTTATTCACCCACACGACATACTTCGCCTGCACCGCTGCATCCTCCAGTCTTGCATGGAGCTCCTTGCGGCCTTGGGCAGCAAGAGCTGCTAACTCCTTCTGAAGCTTCTGCTCATCAGCCTGCGACATGCTGCCCTTCATTTGCTGCAGCTGCACGTTCGGTGTAATCAGCCGATCGTAATCTTCAACCAATTGTTTGGTATACATGCGCTTTGCCTGATCTGCACCGATTACGATTTGCAATGGAATCAGGTCTGCCCGCTGCTTCGCATCGATGCTCATTACACGCATTTGGTTGGGCAACCCAGCATGCGTCTGAACAACTGGATCAGAATCCGTCAGCAGCTTCACCCGCTTCGCCCCATCGATTCGAAGCTCTTCCAATTGTCGCAGAGGATTCCATCTGCCCTCGGTCGTTGTCTGCTCCGCTTGAGGACTGATTCGCATATGGGTGCCCTTATGCTGTTGAATTTCCCCCTCGTATCGCAGTTGCTTGGCTAGCAGTTTATCTTTGCCTGTTCGGATCTCGGCCATGCCCTGAAAGCGAAACTGATCCTTGCCTACCATTCCATTGAGCGCTCTATCGAGCAATGCATCAGGAGGAGTATGGTCGGCAATCGAACATCCATGAGCAATAAGCACAACAAGCAGCAAAGTTACCGTCCATATGGCACGGCGCCGCTTCACCCATAATGTTGATCGTAATATGGTCATTAAGTCACCTCCACTGTAAATGAACGAAAAAAAGAGGTCGGAATTTGCATTCCCGCCTCTTTTAGCGTGTCACGTCTGTTTTGGAATTATGCGGCGGCATCAAGACGATGCTTACTTCTCTTTCTTGCTCATTTGAATCTGATTGCGGCCACCATGCTTCGCTTCATATAAAGCGACATCCGCACGGTAGAACAGGGATTCAACACTGATCTTCTCATCCTGCCAGTTCCAGTCCGCGATGCCGCATGAGACTGTTACCCGCGGGTCTGTCTCGTTCGCAACCCGGGCTCGTATGCGTTCAGCCACCCGGAGTGTTGGGGCAGGGTCAACTGAGGCAAATAAATCGCAAGCTCTTCACCGCCCCAACGAGCTGCAATATCAGTCTCCCGAATTGAAAGTCGAATATCCGGCTGACTTGGTTCAAGATTTTAACTCGCCAATTTGATGGCCATACGAGTCGTTGA
>NZ_JMDX01000265.1:0-7380 GCF_000935845.1 Paenibacillus sp. E194 | reverse complement strand
TAACTATTTGTATAACTACTCTGATAAACCAAAAGCCGATTATTGTCCCAAAAAGTATCGGTTTGATGGTTATTTTTTTAATTAAAAAATAACAGATAATAAACGAAACAATCATGAGAATAGGTGACCAGAGGATGATAAAACTATGCTGTTTTCCTAAAAGAATATTGCTGTAAGACGGAAAGACATAATTAATCAACATAATGCGTAGAGTGCACTCTTCTACCCACCTCTTTAAGTAAAAAGTAATTCATCATTAACCTACTCAGTTAGTAAAAAGTGAGACGCCATTGTTTCAATTTATTTCGTGGAATACTTTACCTATCAAATCTTAACAATATATGACCTTGTTATATATATGATATTTTTCCTCTTTTAAATGAACTGCCAGTTAGCTTAATGCGATGGTAGCGTCAAGAATTTTGTGTAAATGAAATTATTCTTCTCTTGTAGAAAACTATATTAGTCTCTAGTGCTGAACATAGCTACGGATTTGACCCAGCACGCGCTGAACTCCAAAGAATCTTTGTAGGAGATGGCGGATCGTGTGAGTTGGACGGAGCATATAGTGCAGGTTTAAGAGTTTATCACGCATTATGGTTCAATAAATATTTTGAAAGTAATTATAAGAAGATTGAAGAGCCGAATGAGATAATTAAAGCAATAATGTAAGTAACTCAAAGAAGCGTATTCCTTCGGATAATACCACGTTTCCGCTGCGGGGTATACACCCTTGGTCTACCCGGGGCATTTCGAGATGTAGTGGCAGATACATTTGCCCACCGAAGTCAGCAAGTAACTCGGCTCTAGAGGAGCCCTAGGACGGTAAGGTGTCGGGAACATAACAACGTTATCGGAAATCTGCACAAATGAGGAGGTCACAATGAAGAAACTTGTTTTAGTTGTTATTGCAATATTTTTAACAACCTTAGCGATTGTTATTTTTATAAATTTATATCCCAAGGACATTATTTTCAATGCACAAGGTCTAAAATATAGATTAGGAACAGAACATTTAGAGTCAGAAAAACTTGTAAATGTAAATATAGAAGGAAAGTTATACAAAAATATCTTCGGGGAAAGAAAATTTGAAGGCACTATAGACATAGCAGGTGAAGAAATACCTGTCCCATTAGATCAGAGAAAACTAACCATACTCATTTCAGATGAAGGAGCGGGTGAAATTCTTTATTCGTATTTTACATATCAAAAAGATAATGGTGCAACAAATGGTTCGGATACATACTATTATGGAACTTTAGTGATAAATAACGATTTCACTAAGGTAACCATATTAGTTTCAGATCATAATCAATTATTAAAGGATAACAGCGGTATTGGATGGAATTCGGAGAGTGGTCAAATGATAACAGCTCCAGCCGGAAGTAGAATAGAAGCAATTAGTATAACCAATGAGTTAGCAGAAATGTATTTAAAAGGATTAAAATTAAAGTGAATATTTTAGAACTGGGGGGCCCAGAAGATTAAAACACATTACTGTTATCATAAGAGCATTTTACATATTTCAACAATTCAAACCCATTCCATGGTATACTGTGTTGGCATTCGGCTGCTCTCCCTCGCTACACCCAACATGAACGGAATTGCAACTTCATGGCCTTCACTAGAATCGTTATTTATAACCCAGATTGAGTCGATTATTTAGAAACCGCAAGAAGCATTTGCCAACTGATGAGGAGGCTGTTAAACATGAGCATGAACCTAACGGATACGTATCCGCTAACGAATGCGCAGCAGCGCATATGGTTTATGCAACAAATGTATCCTGAGTCAAGCCTGATGAACATCGGCATCTCGATCAAATTCTTATCACCTGTTCAACCTGATTTGCTAAAACAAGCTATACTCAGATTTATATCGGAAAATAACTCTACCCGCTTGTTGCTGACTACCAGCCATGCAGATTGTCGCGGTTATCCTAGGCAGTTTGTCGCGCAAACAGCCTCTCCACACGTACGAATGATAGATGTTCGATCAGAGCCCGATCCAGTCCATAATGCAAGGAATTGGATTCAAGCCAATCTGCGAAAGCTATTTGAATGGGAGAAGGAGCCGTTAGTTCAATTTTCCGTGCTACAAATTTCTTCATCGGAATTATGGCTTCATCTGAAGGCTCACCACGTTATCGCAGACGGCGCAGCATTGATCTATGCAGGACGCGACATTATTGACCTCTATCTGAACTTCTCAAAAGGACTGAATAGACCGTTTCAGAATAGGCCGACCTACCTGGAAGCCGCTGTGCGGGAGACCGATTATATCGCTTCCGAACGGTATGCGCAGGACAGCCGATATTGGCAAGAACATTTTCAAACCGTAACTGAACCTGTTTTTGCGAGAACAAAGTCTGTCCATTCCTGCTCTGAAAGTGGGCGTTGGGAAACCGTTATCGAAGGCGAATGGAGGGAGCGCGTTGAACGATTTTGCAATGAAACCGGAATATCGCCCTATCTTTGCTTTCTTACCGCCATGTATGCTTATTTGTATCGGATGACTGGAAAACGCGAAAATACGATTGGCAATATAACTGGCAACAGGACGCATCCGCGGGACAAAGCCACGTTTGGTATGTTTGCCAATACGATTGCTTTCCGTTACGAAATCGATCCCATGCAAGGTTTTGCCGATTGTTGCAGGGTCCTGGCGAGAGAATATGCTCGTATGCTGCGTCATCAGAAGTATCCATTTCAACATCTTGTTTCGAGAATTAGAGAACGGAATCCCGATGTTGTACGTTTATTCGATATTGGGATTGAGTATCAAACGATGGATGGAGGTGTGGAGGAGCATATCAGATACGAAACAGAACCGCATTTCAGCGGATATATCGAAGAGGAGGTGATCGTTCATATAAAAGATTTCGGCGAGCTGAAACAGTATAGGGTTGAACTGGAGTACAAACGCTCGCTCTTTGAAGATAGTGAAATGAATGATTGGGGTGGCCGATTCATACGGATGCTGGAAGAGGCGATTTCCAACCCGATCATGCCAATTGCGAATTGGCCACTCCTGACCGATGCCGAAAGGCACCAGATATTGATCGAGTTCAACGACTCGGATCGTGATTATCGGATCGATGAGACGGTTGTGGAGCTTTTCCGAGAGCAAGTACAGCGTTCTCCAGAGGCCGTCGCGCTTGAATTCGGTGAGGAGCATATCACTTATCGCGAACTGGCAAATGAGTCGGCGCAACTAGCCATGTCGCTGCAACGTCAAGGTATTGAAAGGGAAAGCATCGTGGCGCTGATGCTTCCTCGGGGGATCGATCTTATTGTGGGCATGATGGCCGTGTTGACCGCAGGCGGCGCCTATTTGCCGATCGATCCCTATTACCCGGAGGAGCGAATCCGGTATATGCTGCAAGACTCGGGAGCTTGCGTCGTGCTCACTCATGATACGATCGTCTCATCCATGTCATTTGTTGGCGATTTTGCGCCATCGTTGATACATATTGGATCAAGAGAAAAGACTCGGATACTGGAAGGGGGGCTAATGGCTGACACCGAACTATCCGTACTCCCCATCCCTAAACCTGATGTTAAGGCAGATCTAAACGTTGATCCAGTGCTTGCTCCGAGTTCAGCCGATCTTGCCTATATCATCTATACGTCAGGCTCGACGGGACAACCGAAGGGAGTGCTCATTGAGCATCGTAGTTTAAGTAATTTGATCCTCGCGATAGGAGAGTTGCTTGAATTATCGGAGCGTACCCGAATGCTGCAATTTGCTTCGTGCAGCTTTGACGCATCTGTTGCCGAAATTTTCCCTGTTCTTTGCCATGGAGGCACACTTGTGTTAGAAACACGTGAAGTGCTTCAACCGGGAGAGTCTCTCTTGAACTGTATGCGCAGTTCAGAGGTGAATACGGCGATATTGTCGCCATCTTTGCTCGCACTGCTATCCCATTTTCCGAATGCTTCGAATTCTTTGCCAATGCTAGCTACCCTAGTCACCGCCGGAGAAGCATGTCCGCCGGACGTCGCAGTGGAATGGGGAGAAGGGCGCAAGTTAATCAACGGATACGGCCCGTCTGAAGCGGCGGTATGGGTCACGTACTCCGTATTCACGGGCAGAGTGCCGCTTGATATTGGCAGGCCGATTGGAAATAAAAAAGTGTACATTCTCGATGAAAACAAGAAGCCCGTACCGATTGGCGTCACTGGCGATATTCATGTTGGCGGTATCGGTATTGCCCGTGGTTATTTGAACCGGCCTGAGATGACGACCGAACGATTCATAGAAATCGATCTGGGCTTGCTGGGCTCTGCTCCCGCCCGTTTATACCGTACTGGCGATCTCGCTCGCTATTTACCTGACGGCAGCATCGAATATGTTGGTCGAGCAGACTCACAAGTGAAGCTGCGGGGATACCGCATCGAACTGGAAGAAATTGAACATGTGCTTTTCATGCACCCACAGGTCAAGCAAGCGGCTGTTATCATCCGCGAAGATGTTCATACTGGAGGGACGATTCTGGCTGCATTTGTTCTTCCAGCCGGTTCGGACGAGCTGCGCAAAGAAGATTTGCGCAACTTTATGCTAGCGAAGCTCCCGCGATACATGGTACCGCAACAGTTTTGCTTGCTTGATCGACTGCCGTTGACGCCGAGCGGAAAGGTCGATTTGCGGCAGTTGCGGCACATGAAGCTGGAAGAGAGTCCTAATTCAGTTCCACTCGAGATGCCGCACAATAAGACAGAGTTAATTTTGTCGGAAATATGGAAGGATGCATTAGGGAGCACTTCAGTTCAACCAGATGTTCACTTTTTCGATTTGGGCGGCGATTCGATTCGATTGCTGTATATGCACGGGCGCATAAGAGAGATGCTTGACGTTTCGATTACTGTGATGGATCTCTTTCGATTCACGACGATACGCATGCTGGCATCCTATTTGGTTGAAAAGCAAATACATACGAATAGAGAGGAACAGTCTGGAGCAAATCTGTCCCACAAACAGGTAAGCGCTTACAGGGCGGATGCATTTTTGAGACAGAAACGACTAAGAGGGAGAGGGCGATAGCGCGATGGATGTTGGAAAGAAGATAGAGACAATGAATGGGATTGCCATTATCGGCATGGCGGGCCGGTTTCCTGGAGCACGGAATGTCGAGCAGTTGTGGGACAATCTGATAAACGGCATTGAGTCGGTGACAGCGTTTAAGGAACCTGAAGAAGGACGCATTCATACCGCATGTTTGCTGGAGAATGCGGCAGCGTTTGATGCGGCCTTCTTCGGGATGACTCCGCGCGAAGCGGAGTTAACGGATCCTCAGCATCGATTGTTTTTGGAATGCGCCTATGAGGCAATGGAAGCGTCCGGCTATGCACCGACACGTTGTCCGGAACGTGTTGGCGTATACGCGGGAAGCGGTCAATCGGATTATGTCAGACATGTTCAAAGTCATTCGGACATTATGCAAACCGTTGGAACGTTTCAAGTTGCCATTGGAAATGGACCGGATTTTTTAACAACGCGAGTGTCGCATAAATTAAAGTTGAACGGTCCGAGCATCGCGGTTCAAACGGCATGCTCGAGTTCTCTGGTAGCCGTGCATATGGCCTGTCAAGCATTATTCACTTACGAATGCGATATGGCATTAGCCGGAGGCGTGTCGGTTAAAGCCGATCAAATGTTAGGATTCGATTATCAGGAAGGCGGTATTCTGGCGCCGGACGGTCATTGCCGGGCGTTCGACGCAGCGTCGCAGGGAACTGTCGTAGGTAATGGGGTCGGGGTCGTAGCGCTAAAGAGGTTGGATGACGCGATCGCGGACGGGGACGAAATTGTAGCGATTATCAGGGGGACGGCTGTCAATAACGATGGAGCGGATAAAGTCGGTTATACGGCTCCAAGCGTTGCCCGGCAAGCCGAAGTCGTGAAGGAAGCGCTGACCATAGCCGGAGTCGATCCGGCAACGATAACGTACATTGAGGCGCACGGAACAGGGACCGCTTTGGGGGATCCGATAGAAATCGCTGCGCTGACGGATGCTTACCGCACGTTCACGCGGAAAAATCAATACTGCGCCGTTGGTTCCGTCAAGACGAATATCGGTCATCTTGACAGCGCAGCAGGCGTTAGCGGCCTTATCAAGGCAGTGCTTTGCATCAAGCATCGAATGCTGCCGCCCAGTCTGCATTATAAGGAGCCTAATCCCCATATCAATTTTTCCGACAGTCCCTTCTATGTCAACGGGAATCTGAAGGACTGGTTGTCGGATGGAGAGCCGCTCCGCGCGGGAGTTAGTTCATTTGGCATAGGCGGGACGAATGCCCATGTGATTCTAGAAGAAGCGCCGCCAAGGACAACGGACGAGAAAGATGTCGACGCTGAACCGGACTGGCATCTGCTTGCTTTGTCAGCGCGAACACCGGGCTCGCTTCGGCAAAGGGCAGAAGATTTGATTGACTACTTGCAGCGACATCAAGAGGTGGACATGGCATCCATTGCTTACACATTGGCTGTTGGCAAAGAGTCGTTCGCCAGGCGTATGGCTATCGTCGCGCACAAGTCCGCCGAGTCGGCGATGGAGGAACTTCGGAAGATGACGGCGAGCATGCCTTCAAACATGGATGAAGCGAATGAGGCGACGCCCTCTGTCTTCTTCATGTTTACAGGACAAGGGGCGCAGTATGTCCATATGGCGAGCGATTTGTATCGCTGTGCGCCTGCATTTCGCGAGCATATTCAACAGTGTGCCAAGTTGTCGGCTTCCGTGCTCGATGCGGACCTGTTACGCCTCTTGTATCCGCTGCCGGGTGAGGAGAAAGAAGCGGCGAATCAACTCCATCAAACGAAGTACGCGCAACCCGCATTATTTTGCGTAGAATATGCTTTAGCCAAGCAGATGGAAGCATGGGGCATAAAGCAGGAAGCGATGATCGGACACAGTATTGGCGAATATGTCGCAGCTTGTCTCGCAGGCGTCATGTCTCTAAATGATGCGATAAAAGTTATCGCGGTCCGAGCAAGCCTTATGCAGCAAATGGAGCGTGGAGCGATGACGGCGGTGTCTTTGTCCGAAGCCGATACGATCGAGGCGTTAGGCGAGTCCGGTGCCGAACTGTCCATCGCCGTGGTAAACAGCCCAAGATCCTGCGTAGTGGCCGGAACGTACGCAGCAACGGAGCGTTTTGAAGCCTTCTTAAGCGGCAAGGGCGTCATTAGCAAACGGCTGGCAACGTCACACGCGTATCACTCGGAGATGATGGAGCCGATTCTCCCTCGTTTTGCTGAAGCGATGCGAACCATTCGCCTGCACCCACCCAATATCTCATACATATCGAATGTAACGGGAAGATGGATTACGCCGGAGGAGGCGACAGACCCGCAATACTGGGTCGACCACTTACGGAA
>NZ_JMDX01000264.1:0-7408 GCF_000935845.1 Paenibacillus sp. E194 | reverse complement strand
TGGCGATGCGTCCAGAGAGACAGACTCAACAGAAGCCTCGATATCGTCAAACGAAGAAGAAGGTAACCCGGAAGTCTACTCTACCTACTCGAGAGAAGCTGCTCTATTTGGGCACAATCGGTTTCTGCGCGGCTGTAGCATTATTCATCATTAGTGGGTATGCCAATATTTACAACATGAACCTGAAGGTTCAAGAAACGAAGCGGGCAACGGTTGCACTGACGAATGAAGTGTCGGAGCTAACGGTAGAGAAGGAGAAGCTGTCCGATTGGAATCGGATTGAACGCGAAGCAAGAAAGAATGGTTTGCGCTTCCCTGAGACATTATCTGAAATTGAAGTATACAAACAACAAGTAGGAAACGATTAAACGAGGGATGAAGATGGTCAAACGAATTAAGTTGCGCACGTTGACGATCGGGGGCTTATTCACCCTCTTTTTTATTGTCATAATTGGGAGACTGTTTTGGTACCAAGTTATTAATCAGCCATTTTGGATGGCGGAAGCCAAGCAGTCATGGGCTGTGAAGAAGGAGATTACACCAGTTCGAGGCACGATATATGACAAGAATGGTGAAGTGCTCGCTATGGATGCACCTGCATACACGGTAGCAGTCGGCCCTAAGATCATTCAGGAACTGCGCACCTCAAAGAAGTTAGTTGAGAAGAATATTGACGTAGAGCGGCTTATCGTAGAAAAACTGAGCGTCGTGCTGAAGAAGCCTGAGAACGAATTGTATGAGCTCGTCCGCAGGAAGAAGAAAGACAAGGATGAGTTCTATACGCAGGTAGAAGTTCGCAGTGAAGGCTGGAAGGTGAACGACGAGACTGCACAGAAGCTAAGAGACTTCACAGATGAGTTGAAGAAGACGACAGAATTGAGAGATGTCGGACTCTACCTCTTGCCCGAGGTGAAGCGCTTCTACGCGAAAGAATCATTGGCGTCGCATGTGCTTGGTTATACAGATAAGCAGGGCAATCCGATTGGCGGAATTGAGAAACTGTATGACGAGCAGCTGCGCGGAGCGGCAGGGATGCTCCAATATGAGAAGGATCGGATGGGTAATAAGCTGCCGAAGGCTTCGGAAGTATACAAGCCATCTAAGGATGGAGACAACATATACCTCACTATCGATCGTAATATTCAGCAATATATTCAAGATGCAATGCGTGAGGTGTACAATAAATATTCTCCTCATAGTATGACGGTAATAGCAGCAGATCCGAAGACTGGCGATATATTGGGGCTCGCGAATATGCCAGATTTCAATCCGAATTCGTATTGGAATGCTAAGGACATTGCTGCTTTTTACAATCATGCGGTTCAGTCTCGATATGAGCCGGGCTCAACATTCAAAATTGTGACACTGGCCGCGGCTGTACAGGAAGGCATCTTTGATCCGAATGCGACATTCGTTTCTGGACGCATCTATGCGGGAGGACGGCTCATCCACGACGTTAACCGTGATGGATGGGGGAGAATTACGTACTTCGAAGGTCTTAAGCGATCCAGTAACGTTGCCTTCGTTAAACTTGGATTTGAGCAATTGAAGGAAGAGCGCTTGAAGGCGTACATTGAGAAATTTGGTTTTGGTAAACCGACAGGCATTGAACTTCCCGGAGAGAACAATGGTCTTATCCGATTTGAATATCCGGCAGACGTGGCTGCGGCATCGTACGGACACGGTAAGGTTCAAGTTACGCCAATCCAGCAAATTATGGCAGTTGCAGCTGTGGCCAATGGCGGCAAGCTTATGAAACCGCATATTGTTCGGAAGGTTCATGATCCCGTTACGGGTGAAGTGACTGAACGCAAGCCGGAGGTAGTTCGTCAAGTAATCGACCCAGGCGTTGCAAAAACGGTAAGTGAGTATTTGGAACAGGTTGTGGCGGATCAGCAGATTGGTACAGGTAAAAATGCGTATATCGAAGGATATCGCGTTGCCGGCAAGACAGGTACAGCATTGAAGGTCATTAACGGTGAATATGCCACGACTCGTGCGGTAGTATCTTTCGTCGGCTTTGCTCCTGTTGAGGATCCACGTATTGCTCTTTTGGTTGTTGTGGATGATCCGCAGGATTATTGGGAAGGTGGCGGCTTTGTAGCGCCGCTCATGTTCAAGAAGATCGTATCGCAGTCGCTGCGTTACATGGGTGTTCCTTCTTCAATCTCCGGCCAAGAAAAGGGCAGTGAGAAGAAGACGGGTGCACCAACAACCGTTAAGGCACCTGATATTCAGGGCCTGAAGCCTTACGATGCCAAACAGCGATTGGCTGAGCAAGGCATCGTCTTCGAGACGGTTGGAGCAGGGGAGAAAGTGAAGCGTCAATATCCGGCACCAGGCGAGCCATTGGCAATCGGCCAACGGATATACCTGCTTACTGACGAGCCTGATAAGCTGCCTTTGCCGAACTTTAAGGGCAAATCGCTGCGTGATGTCATGGAGATCACCTCCATGCTCGGTTGGGAAGTTCGTGTTGATGGAGAAGGCTACGTCACCGAACAAAAAGAAACAAATGAAGATGGGGCACGTATCGTTCATATTAAATTGGAGCCGAAACATCCGTAAGGTGTGAGGCGGAGAAGGAAAAAAGTGGTCTTGTGTAGGCTTACGGATCATCCTCTTGAAGCTTGTTCTATCCGCTGGTTGTCCCGAATAGGTTGTTTATGAACCGATGTCGGACGAGGGAGGGTATATATGAAGGTTACAGGGGTGACGATCCGTAAGAGGTTAATCGTTGGAATGGTGCTCATATCGATTGGATTTATCGCGCTCATTGTCCGCTTGGCGTATGTGCAGTTGTGGGAGGGCAAAGATCTGGCGAATCTGGCAGAAGATTCGTGGCGGAGGGAGATTCCTATTTCCCAGAAGCGCGGTGAGATACTGGATCGCAAAGGCGAAAGAATCGCCTACAATATCAGTTCTCCAACGATATGGGCTATTCCTGTGCAAATTGAAGACCAGAAAGCCACTGCAGCACAAATTGCACCTCTCCTTGGGATGAAAACGGAAGTTGTAGAGCGCATGATTGCGAAAGGGCAGTCTGTGAAGCAGATTAAGGGCGGCGGTCGTAAAATATCGCTTGAAACAGCGGAAAAAGTGCGGGAGTTGAACTTGCCGGGGATCGTCGTGGCAGAGGATAATAAAAGATATTATCCTTATGGCGATTTGGCGGCCCATATACTCGGCTTCACTGGTATAGACAATCAAGGGTTGACAGGTATTGAGCAGAGGTATGATTCTGCATTAACCGGCTTGCGAGGCAACATCGCTTATTTGTCTGATGCAAGCGGCAATCAGATGCCGAATTCCTCAGAAAAGTACATCGTTCCCCGAGATGGATTAAATTTGCAATTGACGATTGACAAGCAGATACAGACAATTATGGAGCGGGAACTTGATCGTGCTATGGAGGAATTGAAGCCGAATCAGGCGCTGGCGATTGCCATGGATCCGAATACGGGTGAAATTTTGGCAATGGCAAGCAAGCCAAGCTACGATCCGGCTCATTACAAGGACTTCCCCTCTGATGTATATGATCGCAACCTGCCCATTTGGATGACTTATGAGCCGGGTTCTACGTTCAAGATCATAACGCTTGCTGCTGCGATACAGGAGGGCAAGGTTGATCTGTACAATGAACATTTTTTTGACCCTGGACGTGTAGAAGTCGGTGGAGCGAAGCTGCGCTGCTGGAAACGCGGGGGTCATGGCAGTCAGACCTTTTTGGAAGTCGTCCAAAATTCGTGCAATCCGGGCTTTGTTGCACTTGGCAATCGACTGGGTAAAGAGACATTGTTCGATTACATACGCAACTTTGGTTTCGGACAGAAGACAGGCATTGACCTTAGTGGAGAAGCAAGTGGGATTTTGTTCAAGCTGAGCCGGGTAGGCCCCGTTGAGCTTGCCACTACTGCGTTCGGACAAGGGGTATCTGTCACTCCTATTCAGCAAATTACGGCAGTGTCTGCGGCCATCAATGGAGGCAAGCTGTTCAAGCCGCATGTGGCGAAGTCATTCATTCAGCCGGAGACAGGGATGGTTGTTGAAGATATTAAGCCGGAATTGGTCAGACAAGTCATCAGTCCAGAGACCTCAAGCAAGGTGCGTGATGCTCTTGAACATGTGGTTGCTCAAGGCACGGGGAGAAATGCTTTCATCGATGGTTATCGCGTTGGTGGCAAAACAGGTACCGCACAGAAGGTTATCAATGGCAGATATTCGCCGAACGAGCATATTGTATCGTTCGTTGGCTTCGCACCTGCTGATGACCCGAAGGTTGTTATCTATACAGCAGTTGATAATCCGCAGGGCATACAATTCGGTGGTCTTGTAGCTGCGCCGATTGTGAAGCGGATTATGGAAGATACGCTCCATTATATGGGCGTTGAACCGCGGAAGGAACAAGTTTCTCGCAAGTATCGTTTCGATGAGACGCCGGTTGTTGTCGTTCCTAACTTAGTAGGGAAGACCTTGACTGATATCTACGAAGATATGAATATGGATTTTCAATTAGCCAAATCCGGTACGGGCAACACCATTATTCATCAGGCGCCTAAGCCCGGAACCCGTGTAGATCGAGGATCTACGATTCGAATCTATATGGGAGAAGAGAAAGAGACGGAGGAATAATTCATGCAACAGATGCAATTGGCTGAAGCTTGCTCACGAATGCTGACAGCGAAGTGCAAGGGAGACGAATATACAGTCGTAACAGGACTCGCGATGGATTCACGGCTTGTGGCGCAGGGAGATCTGTTCTTCTGTATTTCTGGAACGGCCGAAGACGGTCATCGTTATGCAGAGCAGGCGGTTCAAGCTGGTGCAGCTGCACTTGTGGTAGAACGTGAATTGGAGCTGCCGGTTCCTCAATTGATTGTGAAGAGTGCTAGACATGCACTTGCAGTACTGTCAGATGCGTTCTATGGTTCACCTAGCCGCAGTATGAATCTAATTGGCATTACGGGAACGAACGGCAAGACAACAACCACGTATTTGATTGAAAAAATTCTGAATGATGCGAAGCGAAATGCAGGTGTAATCGGAACGATTCAAATGCGTTATGCAGGCAAAGTGTTCCCAATGTCTCGTACAACTCCGAATGCCTTCGAACTGCAAAAGTCGCTTCATGACATGGTGAACGAGGGTGTAGATGCCGTGGCTATGGAGGTATCTTCCCACGCACTCGTACAGGGACGTGTACAAGGCTGCCGTTTCCGCACGGCTGTCTTCACGAACTTAACACAAGATCATCTGGACTATCACGAGACGATGGAAGCATATCGTGAAGCCAAAGGCCTGTTGTTCTCACGACTAGGCAATACATTCTCTGACGCTGAGGAAGAGCGCTCCTATGCGGTGCTCAACGCGGATGACCCGGCTTCTGAATACTTCGCAAGCATGACAACCGCTGAGACGATCATGTACGGCATGACAGAGCAGGCGGATGTTCGTGCTGAGAATATTCGGATTACGGCAAAAGGAACGAGCTTCACAGTTCATACATTCAGAGGCTCGGCAGACATTCAGCTGCGTATGGTTGGTAAGTTCAATGTATACAATGCATTAGCAGCGATTGCTGTAGGACTCATTGAAGGCATCGAACTGGATGCGATTCGTATGAGCCTTGAAAGTGTTGCTGGAGTTGACGGGCGTGTAGAAGCTGTTGAGGCAGGACAATCCTTTGCCGTGATCGTGGACTACGCGCATACACCGGATGGACTGGAGAATGTGCTGCAGACGGTGAAGGAGTTCGCTGAAGGACGTATCATCAGTGTATTTGGCTGTGGTGGAGACCGAGATCGTACGAAGCGTCCGCTGATGGCCAAAATTTCGGCGAAATACGCGGACTATTCCATCGTGACTTCCGATAACCCTCGTACTGAAGACCCTGATTTGATTATTAAGGATATTGTAGCGGGCCTTCATGAAGTGAACTTGGATCCAAGCCGTTATGAATGCATCGTTGATCGCCGTGCTGCCATCACGAAAGCTATTGAAATGGCAAGCCCGCACGATGTAGTATTGATTGCGGGGAAAGGCCATGAAACTTACCAAATCATCGGCAAGGAAACATTTGACTTCGATGACCGCTTGGTGGCCAAAGAAGCGATAAGGGGCAAAGTTCAGTGATTGAAACGACGTTACGAGAAGTAGCGGACTTGTGTGGAGGGACTCTCTCTGATCCCTCCTATGGGGACCGCTCGGTAAAAGGGGTTAGCACGAACTCGCGCAAGATCGATTCTGGTGTATTGTTCGTGCCGCTTCAAGGGGAACGATTCGACGGACATCTGTATGCGGATCAAGCCTTGAAGGATGGGGCAGCGGCTGCGATGTGGCAGTCCAATCATGATGATATGCCGCAAGGCTACCCGCTCATTATGGTGGACAACACATTAGAGGCGCTTCAGCGGCTGGCACAAGCTTATTTAGCCCAGCAGCAGGTTAAGGTTGTAGCCATTACAGGCAGCAATGGCAAGACCACCACGAAGGATATGATTGCTTCTGTTCTTGCGGAACGTTATCGTGTTCACAAGACGGATGGCAATTTCAATAATCATATTGGCCTTCCGTTAACGATATTGTCCATGCCGAAAGATACGGAAATTGCAGTTCTCGAAATGGGGATGAGCGGAAGAGGTGAAATTGAACTTTTGTCTTCCATCGCTCAGCCTGACGCAGCAGTCATTACAAACATCGGGGAAGCGCATCTGCTGCAGCTTGGTTCCCGGGAAGAGATTGCGCGTGCTAAGCTAGAAATTATTAGCGGACTACGAGAAAATGGAGTGCTCATCTGTCATGGAGACGAACCACTCGTTGACATGGCACTTTCAGAAGAAGCGACGAAGCGGCCTGAGCATATGTCAGTTATTCGCTTCGGTGCAGGTATGTTGTGTGATGTTCGACCAGAGCATATCGATCTTCATGAGGCGGGGACGACATTCACGGTTGCGGCATCAGGCAGTCAGAAGGCGTTGACTGTCGAACTTCCGCTCTTAGGCAAGCACAATGTCATTAACGCGTTGGCTGCTGTTGCAATAGGCCGCTTGTTCGGTCTGGCTGACGAGCAGATTGCGTATGGTCTTGGCAATGCACAAATAAGCGGGATGCGATTTGAACGGACGATTACGTCTGGCGGATGGGTGTTGTTAAATGATGCCTATAATGCAAGTCCGACTGCGACGAAGGCGGCGCTTGACGTGCTTGCTGGACTGCAGGGCGGCAAACGGATTGCGATTCTTGGCGATATGCTAGAGCTAGGCCCTGATGAGGCGAGGCTCCACTATGAAGTAGGAGCATCCATAAGCCCGGGCAGCTTGGATCTATTGCTCACGTATGGCGAACTGGGCCGTGAAATTGGATCGGGTGCCCTGCAACATTTTGCAGAGAACGCCGTTTATTCATTTGA
>NZ_JMDX01000263.1:0-7408 GCF_000935845.1 Paenibacillus sp. E194 | reverse complement strand
ACCGTATTCAATTACAATTTCAATGTCGGATTGTAAGCTGTTTGCTTCTCTCTATCACCGCATGACTGACCCGTTCGCCCGCTAAGGTAACAATAGCGAAGTCTCGACATATCTTCTGTAGATAATCCTGTGAGTACAGACCCATATAAGCTTGGTGTGGAAATAATATGATAGACCTTCTCTTGTATAATCAAGTTGCGTATGGCAGAGAAGTCTTTCATCGCCTCCTCGACTGCCATCACAACAATCGCTCCCGTAATCAGTGGTGACCAGCACGATGCCACAAATCCATCGAACGCGAAGGAAATCATCGGGAGTACAGTGTCTCCTACCCCCGTCTTGTATTCTTGATTCCGATAATGCAGAATGCTGCCAAACGATTGATGCTCGATCATAACCCCCTTCGGATTGCCGGTCGACCCAGAGGTATAGATGATATATGCAAGGCTGCTTGGAGCGGGATAAGCGACTTGATTGTCATCTATTGGATTGTCATTTAATAGCTGGCTTTCTTGCCTACTTTCTTGCTTGTCGCTGTCTGCGGTGCATTTATCTAGATCCAACCATTCATATACTCTATCGATTTGGAAACGCCTTTCTAGGCCTCGATGCGTAACGATGACCTTGACACTGCTGTCTGTAAGCATAAATGAGATTCGTTCATGAGGGAGTGCAGGCTCTAGCGGAATGTAGGCCGCCCCAGCTCTCCATATCCCGAGCATGCTGACAATAGTATCGATAGATCGCTCCATCAGGATGCCTACGACATCGTCCTGCCCGATACCTTTATTCCTTAGATGTGCACTCAATCGTTCGGCTCTGGTACTTAATTCTCGATAAGTGATGGATTGCTGGTCGCATCGAATGGCTATAGCTTCAGGAGTTCGTTCACACTGCTCATTAAAAGCTTGGACGACTAAGGGAGAGGGATTGGACTCTTGTGTTTTCGCTGCTTGAAAGGAAGTCATCAGCTCTGCACGCTGCTCAGGTGTACAAATTTCGATTGAGTCGATAGAGCGTTCAGGCTGTGCAAGCACTTCTTCGATTACATATACATACTGTTCAAGCTGTCGCTGAATTTCTTCTGGACTGAATTTAGCTATCTGATAGTCAAAGTGCAGGGACAATTCATTCGTCGCCGTGACTCGCTGTACCCGAAGCAGGAAGTCATTTTCCTCATAGCCACAATGGATATGCTCCCATTCATATTGAACGTGTTCATTGCTGTGTTCATTCGACGTATCCGTCTCTCGGTATTCAATGGATGCATGAAAGAGAGGCGAGCTGTCGCCTGTCTTGGAACGAATATCCTGCACAAGCTGATTGAATGGGTATTTCTGATGCCTTGCCGCTTAGAATTGCTTTTTATCACTTGTTTAATGAAGGAAATCCTGTCTTGTCCCCCTTCCATCTGGAGGCGGAGTGGTACCGTGCTGACGAACATACCTAACATGTTTTTCTCTGCTCTATTCGTTCGATTGCTTAATGTCGTGCCGACGACTTGATTTTGTTTCCCATTCCACTTGTGTAAATAAATACCGAGTAGTGCGGTGAATAACGTAAATAGACTAACTTGATGCTTCTCGCAGAATTGATATACGCGCTGCTGCATGGATGCTGACAACGGATAAGATAAACGATTGGATTTACAGGTAGGATCATGCAGTTGGAGTGGCGAGATTGTATGTGCGCTGTCAGAGGGATGTGCTTCAAATTCCTGCAGCCAATATTGTCGGTCTTTCTCCCGGCGCTCAGATTGCTCGTATTCCAGCTCACTCGCGATGAACTGCAAGTAGGAAGGTCGAAGTGGCTCTGGCAAGCTTGCGCCTTGTACAAGACAACTGTAATAGGCAAGAATATCATCAATGATAAGCTGCTGGGAGATTCCATCGTGAATGAAATGGTGGAAACGCTGGTATAATACACAATCTGTAGCATTTATCCGCAATAGAATGAACTCAAATAGATCGGTATCCTTCCACGGCATTGGCATCTGAGCTCTCGCCTTTTCCCAGGATTGTACGTCAATACCGACAGCATCAATGACTGGAACCTCATAGCTTTGATACTCGCTGATGTATTGCCTTGGCTCCTGTCCGTCCCTCTCTACGATACGAAGGCGCAGAACTTCATTTCGCCTCAAGACCTCATTTATAGCTTGTTGCAGGAAAGGTAACTCCAGTCTGCCTTGTTTCGACTTAAGCCGCAACGATTACTGAAATAATGCCCAAGCTTGTATTCGGCTGCATATTCTCCATGTACCAAATTCTAAGTTGAGGATGTGTAAGTGACCAATCATTCATCAGATTCGCCCTTCCCTGTCAAATTCATCTACTAGCACATTGAAACATGTCATTGGAAAGAGGGTCAATCAAATATTTTCTAAAAAGAATTGTTCTTTTGATAATTTCTTGTAAATACTGAGATTGCAGTTATTTCATGCATCGCTGGTATATGTCCAAGCTCCCACAAAGGGGATTGCATAAGGTTATGATTACTGCTTTCACAAATTGTATAAATTTCGCAATATCGGTGAAACTATCCGCATCGTAGTGTAAAACTTTATGGAGAAATAAATCGATGAAATTACGTGCTTATGTACTATTCTTTCGACTATTGCTGTTAACTATATCCATTCCATTTTCAATGGTCACCCTCGTGCCAGATATGGTTGAAGCAAAGCCTTTGAATACCGTCGAATCGAAGCGAGATGACTACTCGATTATCATCTTCCCCCACCTTCACCGCCTTGTTGTGCAACAGCATAACAAGACAATCAAGTCTTATCATATCGCAGTTGGTGATCCCGCTACCCCAACTCCCGCAGGTGAATTCCGCATCATATTTAAAGGGGAGAACTGGGGGCCATCGTTCGGACCTCGTTGGCTCGGCTTGAATGTGACATGGGGAAACTACGGTATCCATGGTACCAATAAGCCCTATTCCATCGGACGCCACGCTAGTCATGGTTGTATTCGTATGCGCAATAAAGATGTTATCGAATTGTATGAGATGATTCCGATCGGCACGAAAGTAACGATTATGGGGCATGCGCTGGGTGATTTGAGACATAATCCGCGGGATTTAGCGGAAGGTGATGTTGGCGGAGATGTACAATTAATTCAATCGAGGCTGCAAAGTGCAGGATATTACCAAGGAAGGTGTGACGGCAAGTTCAGATCAAGCACGACACAGGCTCTCAAGCGTTATCAACGAGATCACCAGTTAGAGCCAAATGGCGTTGTTTCCTTCCCTATTTATGTTCATCTGGGATTGGTAGAATGACCGAGGGTCTACTCACATCACTTCAGTGTTTTAGGATGCTTTCAAGATACTGCTTTTAGGGGCTGTCCCAAAAATCAATTTTGAATTTTAGAGCCTCTCCATTGAAAGGAGCATGCATAAAAAAGACGCTTCCATCCCCCCACAAATACAGTGGTATCGGAGGCGTCTTTGCACATCTTAAGGGACTGACTCACTTGATTCTACCCTTTTGAGACAGCCCCATGTATGTGTCGTGGAGTATCCAAATGGTTCTATCCCCACTTAAAGAACTTAGGGAGTTGGTTCGCTTTTACTTTAAGTAAGGTTATTTTGTTAAATAACTTACAAGACAACTCTCCAATTATGACTGTACTCAGCTGTAATGGTTCCCCGCTTCCTAATATAATCCACGATTAATTCAGCCATATCTGGCGGCAGATCAAGCACAATTGGCTTATTGGCGAACATGACATAATTCCCCCCGCCCCCGGCTCGATAATTGTTCATGGCCACATCATATTCAGCGTTCTTCTCAATTGGAGCGCCACCAATGGTTAGCGTAGTAACGCGCTGTCCTACCGGACGAGAGACTTGAATCTCATACTCAATCCCTGACCACATATCATAATTATAATGCTGGGGCTTCGGATATAAGAATGCTTCACTAACCTGTATCTGATCCCCTTGCTCCGATAATGCAAAATAAGAGGCAGATTGCTCCAAGGCGTCCTTAATATCTTGACCCGAGACGCGAATGACTCTTAGCGTATTCGGATACATATAGTTGGCCAGCACCTGTCGCATCGTAATCTCTCCATAGAATCCTGGCGCACTATCATCGAAGAGAGCGGTATTCGATATTTCGGCACATCCGTATTCCATTTGTACCCGATTAATGAATGCGATGAATGGATGATCTGCAAGCCGGGCCTGCGACGGATCATCGATCAGCATATTGCCTTCCAGTGTACCAATTGGTTGATCCAGCCAGTGTTGAACTTTCTGCTCGATGTGGTGGATCGCTTCCAAGATACGTTCGTCAGGGACTGTTCCTTCTACAGGAATGAACTGAGATTGACATTGTTCTATTGTCCATTTCCCCTCAAGCTTTATCATAGTGATCTCCATGAATCCGATTCCTTGCCCATGTGAGCTTGGTTGCGCGATCCTTACTCCGTTCACCTGCTCATCTACAATCATTCGGTGTTGATGACCGGTTAACAAGATGTCGATTCCGGGTACGTCCATACAAATTCGGTAGCCTTGATTTTCCCCTGTATCTGCCTCGGTCAGTTCACCAGTACGCAAGTCACGCTCGAATCCACCATGATAGGATACGACAACGAGATCAACCTGCTCTTCATTTCGAAGAATGTCCACCCAGCGCTTCGCCGCATCAACCGCGTCCTCGAAGCAAATTCCTGCAATATGCTGCGGCAGTTCCCAGTTGGGTATATACGGGGTTGTTAGGCCCAGTATGCCAATCTTAAGTCCATTCGCATACTCCTTCACAATATAGGGCTTGCCAAAATAAGGTTCTCCGTCTTCTGCTCGAAGCAGATTTGCGCTGAGCCATGGGAACTGAGACTCCTTAATCGCCTGCTTCAAATAGGGAAGCCCATAGTTAAATTCATGGTTCCCAATGACGGCAGCATCTGCCTTGATCTGGTTCATGCAGGCGACCATTGGATTAGGCAGTTCTGGTTGTATGCGGGCATGATAATAGGTTAGCGGTGTGCCTTGAAGCAGATCGCCATTGTCGATCAGTACAGATTCCTTATACTGATGGCGCAGGGTGTCAATAGCGGTCGCCATTCTGGCTAACCCTGCTTCAATATGCTGCTGATCCGCATACCGATAAGGCATAACGGTTCCGTGAATGTCACTTGTATGTATAATGGCTACTGTGCAAGAATCACTGTTTTCGTGAAGAGGTGCTGCTGTTTCATTGCTCATATGGATTCTCCTCATCTGCGTTGGAAGCATCTACCCTATCTTGGCTGGTGTCTTTCAAAATAAAGGAATGAGAAGCCCTGGCACCCGCGCCGGGACTTCTCTATACGATCTAGCTATGTCAGACAATTCATGACATTTATAACTTAAGGTGCAATTGTAATTGGATTAGTCTGATATACATTGCTGCTATCCTTACGGAGACGTATGTTGGCTGTCCCGCTCTTGCCTGATTGTGTCCGCACCTGGATTGTCTTCACGGCAGTACCGGTGCTATCCGCTGTAAGTGTGAAGCTGTTATAGCCATATCCGGTAGGCCAACTACCATTATCTTGCTGCACTTGACCGACTTGTTGCCCGCCCGTTAAGTATACGCCGATTTGAAGCGTAATGCTGCTGTTCGGCGTTAAACCGCCTGCTGTAATCGTTACATTGAAAGGTGTGGCTGCAGTTACCGTTGCAGGATGTGTCATCGCAGGATTGCCAGATGGGTTCTGTCCCCCACTCGGAGCGCCATATGAACCTTTCTTGAATGTGGAAGAATCCCACCATTTGTAGCCAGCTGCAGGGGCTGCCCACGGCTCAGGCTGCGGCTCTGTACTGAGCTGCGGCGTCTCGAACGGCAGCAATGCAGTTGGTGTGTCAAGCTGCAGTCCTGGTACCTGTGCGAAGCTCGTGTATGACTCCTGCTCGGCAAGCCAGTCAATAAGGTTCATAAGCAGTACAGCATCATCCTGCTCTTTGTAACCATCATATGTTTTTTCGTCTGTCCATTCTCTTCGCGCAAATATTTCGGTGTTGCATCCTCTACTGGGGAGGAATCACCAATGACAGCGGCTTTCCCTAAGCCGACCTTCGAGATGGATACATAAGCCCCTTCTGCAACGCCGCCTCCGTTATATACGCCTTGATCTACTGCATTTAGCCATTTCTGGCTGCTGCTTACCGCAGGCAAGTGCACGATGCCTTTCGCAATTTGCGGATTAGTAACCGCAATTGTTGATCCTGCGTGCATGGCAACACTGCTTACTTGATTCGTAATGCCGAATGCTTGTTGTGGATTGACAATCACATTCGCATTAATATCACCGAGTGCATTGTAGCGAATACGAACACCGAAGTTGTCGGACAGCCAATCGGAGCTTGCAACATCCTGCATAGCAGCTGAGTTGGCCTCCTCTGTGCTCATCCCTTGTGCTGGGTTGCTCCACGCTCCACGGCGGTAGCCGTTAAATGCTTCAGAAGCGTCCCAGCGGTTCTTATTGCGATCCGCATTGTAATGATCCGCGATGAAGAAGATGCTGCCTCCACTGTTGACATACTGCAGCATTGCCGCTTGCTCTGATGTCTTATATGGAATGTTGGCCTCGCCAATAACAAACACTTGATAATCTTTCAGATCATCATACGTGATCGGCGCAGACTTGCGCAATTCCTTAACCTCATAGCCTTTGTCTGCAATGCCGTTAGCAAAATCTGAGAAGCCGCCATCAATTACCCAGTCTGCTGCACCAGCCGTTTGGCCGTGAGTATTATCGAACAATACTTTCTTGCCGTTCGGTGTACCCTTTGCCGTGATATACGGCGCCGGATCAGCTGGCCCCTCCGCATAAGCGTTAGACCCTGCTCCCAAGGATAACGTGGGCAGTGCGATTAATGCAGCAAGTACGACTTTGAACCATTTGCGTTTCAACACAGTTAGCATATTCATTCTTCTTCGCCTCCTCATTTTGTGATGCGGGGGATTGAACCTCTCCGTTCAACATTATTATAGGGCTCGTATGTTAAGAGAAACTTATGTTCATGCGAAGATTATGTTAATCGATCAATATTTATGAATTATATAGAAAATATTACATCTGGTTTAAATAAGGAATCTAATGCGGCGAAAAGCATCTGCTACTACTGGAATAGGCCGATATGTTCTTCGAGAAAGGCATCGAGCGTTCTCGGTGCTTGGCCGAGCAACCGAGCAACTGTATCTGTAGGATGCTCAGGAATGGCTGCGGACATGGCTTGAATGTCTACAACGTGATTCGCAAGCCATAGCGGCATATGATCTTGTTCCATTAAAGAACGGCGCTGTGTGTTCGAATCCATGTTGATATACGTAATAGGACGACCGAGCATTGCTGTGAATTTGGCCGCAATCTGTTCATAATTGAACACTTCTGAACCTGTGAGTGTATAG
>NZ_JMDX01000262.1:0-7405 GCF_000935845.1 Paenibacillus sp. E194 | reverse complement strand
TCAAGGGCACTTGCCATACCCGCTTATATCAGTCAATGCAGGATCTGCAGAGTATGCTGCGCTCTCATTCCTTAATCTATTTGAAGCCGATAAACGGTACAGGTGGAAGGGGCATTATGCGTATCGAGCGTTCGTCTCTTAGTCCCACCACCGTATTCGTACAAGGGCGTGATCATCAGCGCCGGATTATTCGTCCACAGAAGCTCACGATTGGCCAATTAGCAAGAAAATTGGCTGCCTGGAGAGCTAGAGATCGTTATCTCGTCCAACAAGGAATTGCACTGAAGCTGCCGAACGGACGCGTGCATGATTATCGCATGCTCGTGCAAAAAAATGGCGAAGGCAAATGGGAAGTGACAGGCTGTGCGGGTCGGGTTGGAGCAAATAAAAGCATCACGTCCAACCTGCATGGCGGTGGAGAGGCGGTTCGGATGGATGAACTGCTCCGCAGATGGATAGGCGATGAGCATCGAATTGCAGAAGTGAAGGATGACGCAGAGAGGATCAGTCTCGAGATCGCACAGTTCCTAGAAGAGAAGTATGGAGCCTTATGTGAATTGGCACTGGATCTCGCGATCGACCGCAAGGGGCATGTATGGCTGCTCGAAGTAAATCCGAAGCCTGCACGGGAAGTGTTCCATCGAATCGGGGATCGGGATACTTATCGGAATGCAATCGCACGACCAATGGAATATGCATCATGGTTATATCGCCAGAAGGGGAAGCGCCAAGGCGATGCGGCTATCTCCATTGTTGAAGGAGCACTCTCATCCGGTAAAGACCAGAAATGACATAATAGCGCTCAACCCACACCGCGCGTACCTATGGATACGGTGATGTGGGTTGTTCGCATCTAGTCACGAAATGGGTTTTCGAGAAGCACTACCTCATTGGTATGAGGGCGAAGCTCCACTCTTCCGCCTAATGGCAAGATAAGCTTCGGATCCGTATGGCCGAAGTCGAAGTTCACAACAATCGGCAGATCTCCGGCACCGAATTCCCCTTCTACAATATTGACGATAATGTCGTACAATTGTTTATTTTCTTCCTCACTATAGTCCTTGGCTCTACCGAATATAATTCCCTTCACCTTCTCATACACACCCTGCATCCCATAGTTGCGCAGCATGTAGCCTACATGCATCGGTGAAGGCTTCTCCTCAGAAGTTTCGAAGCAGAGAATCTTATTGTCCCAGATCGATGGATCAGGCCAGTACGTTGTCGATTTCATAAATTCCAGTACTTCAATGCAGCCGCCCCATACTTCACCCTGCTGGACAGAACTTCCTTGTAAGAACCTCCATCCATCCCCATTAGGGTAAAACTCCCGGCACTCTCCAAGCGTATCGAGGTTACCCCAATCCTTGTATCCATTGGTCCACTCTCGATATGGAGCATAGTGGTAGGGAAAATGATCTGAGAAGAAGAAATCACGAAGATGCTCTGAATACGCTTCAGGCAGATGCTGCAATTGCGCTATTCCCGCCAATATCGATGGGCCGTAGAAGGTGATCATTCCGAGCTGATTCAAGTACGAGAGGAACGTTGTTGCATCGGAAAATCCCATAATGAACTTTGGATTGTTCGTGATGATTTCAGTATCCAAATAGGGCAATATTCGAATTGATTCATAACCGCCAATGGAACAAATGATGCCGTCGATGCTCGAATCACCGAAACATTGGTTGATATCCTATGCTCGCAGCTCAGGATGGCGATACAGTTCAGTCGGCTCCATCCTAGCTGTCGGCATTTCGATAATGTCAAATCCGAACATCTCACGCAGATTGCTCAACCCGAGCTCGAAGGTTTCTGGAAATAAGTATGGGAGTCCACTCGATGGAGATATCACCGCAAGTTTCGAGCCTTGCTTCAATCTTTGGGTTTCAGCATACAAATCATTTCATCCGCCCCCTAAAGTTTTCCATCCATCTTACCCCCTACTCACCACTTGGGTCAACCCTATTTATGTTCACATACATAGCAAAGATGCCGCACAAGTGTGCGACATCTTCTCTCTTACTTCGTATACAGTTGATACATCATCGTATCCTCGTCCGCGGCACGAGCGAGATCATAAGCCTGCTGAACGCTTCGTTTGTTCTGGATCAGTTCATAACAGAAACGGGTGACGAACATCAACGTGCTGTTCCCATATGGATAATCATCAGGACCAATATAGGTCTGGCAGCCACCATCCAAGAAGGCCTCAGCCATCTCCTTATTGCCCAGATCACATCCGTTGCAGACGACCGTCCGGCCATCGAGCTTGGCAAATTGCCGAACTGCCTCGCTGCCGAAATCACCACGCGGCTCCCCTTCCTCATATACCTCGTCACCAATCTCAGGCATCACGAAGCGGCCCTCGTCACCATGAAAGTTCAAAATAACGAGATCCGTAGTAGGGAACAGATCCTTGCCGGACAATACATCGATAAAGTCATTCGGTTTTCCCACCCAATACATAAACACCCGAGCCCCAAAGTACTCCAAGGTAGCTCGAAGCGCTTGCGTCTCCATATCACAATCCGCTCCACATACGATAGCAACATTCATCTCAGGTTTACTCATTCCAATCAGCCTCCACATGTTTTAAGTAGTTACGCGCGTACGCATTTGTCCAACTACAATAAACATTGGAGGAGGTCTGGCCCACCACGGTACATGCTTACGTTACTTCTTCATTACTATCTTCCCTTCAATAATTGTTAATTGTTGTTATTGATCCGATGAAGCATACAATTCCAGCAGTTCATCGAAGTTATGGATAAGAACATCCGAGCCCTTCAATTCTTCGTCCGCACCGAAACCTGCATATTGACAGCCGATAACCGTTTGTCCATTTCCTTTGCCGGCCTCCACGTCTGAAGAGCGATCACCAACCATCCATGCTGAGGAGATATCATGCTCCTTCAACAGAAGCTCTACAAGCTCCACCTTCGTCGAAGTCTGCCGTCCTCCGGCACTGTACAGCTCCGTGAATAGCTCGGTCAATCCGTGCACAGCAGCGACACCTTGCACATATTCTTCCAACCCATTACTTGCCACAAACAACTTTACACCAGCTTCTCGCAATTTGGCAAGGGTTTCCTCCACTTGCGGGTACAGTTCCGTTCCACCCTCCTGCAAGCCCTTCAACTCATATTCGAGCAGTAGATCATCCGCGCGCAGTCTTGCCTCTTCGCTGGACTCTGGCATAACCCGATTCCAAATATCTGCTAACAGCATTCCAAGAGAGCTTAAGATACGCTCCTCCGGTGGGGTTGGCCCTACGAACAGCCCTTCATTGCGAAGCTGGTCAAATGTTCTGTGGTACGCTGGAATCAACAGCGTCTCTGTCTTGAACAGCGTTCCATCCATATCAAAAATCATCGCCTCCGGGCGCTTCAAAGTGCTCGCAGTACGAGATACGTCAGAAAATGTAGTCATTACTTTCCCTCCAATTCTATGGTTGTCATTGCACAGACTATACATCATTGTACACAACATCGATCGTCGAATCATTAGTAATATTGTAAATGTTTTGTAATCAATATGTCAGGATGAGGATAGCCATTTCCCTTCACGTTCGATATGATAGGGATGTTGAATATACTAGGCACTGGATTACACAGCAACCAACTAGTCATACGGAGGCGAATCAATTGGAACAGGCGATCATCATCGGCGCGGGTCCATGTGGACTGTCCGCTGCTATAGAATTACAACGGATTGGTATGAATCCGCTCATCATTGAGAAGCACTGTGTCGTGAACTCAATATATCGTTATCCTACCCATTTGCAATTTTTCAGTACACCGGAAATGCTCGAAATCGGCGGCATGCCGTTCGCCAGCCCGCACGACAAGCCCTACCGGGATGAAGCACTTGTCTACTACCGCAGAGTTGCAGAGCGATATCAGCTGCGAATTCGATCTTATGAAGAAGTGAAGCACGTTCACAAAGAAGAGGATGGCACGTTCACCGTTCATTCTACGACACGCAGCGGCTTATCCACCTCGCACCGCGCGCGTTATGTAGTCATTGCAACAGGGTATTTTGATCATCCGAACATGCTTGGGATCCCAGGAGAGACACTTCCGCATGTATCGCACTATTTCCAAGAAGCTCACCCTTACGCCGGGATGAATGTTGTTATTATTGGCGGCAACAATTCAGCTGTTGATGCTGCACTTGAACTTATGCGCGTTGGAGCTAAGGTGACAGTTGTATACCGCGGTGATGAGTTAACTGCACATATTAAGCCATGGGTACGTCCCATTTTCGAGAGTATGATCGCGAAGGGACACATTGACATGCATTATCATTCTCGAGTTGTAGGCATCGAACCTGATAAGGTTCACATTGAGCGTAATGAGGGGGGCACGGATGTCATCGCAAGCGACTTCGTCCTCGCCTTGACCGGATTCAGACCAGATCGAACGATGCTGACTGCTAGTGGAATTGAGCTGCAGAGCGATCGCGAGAAACCGGTATTCGATCCTGATACGATGGAGACAAATGTCCCTGGATTGTATGTTGCTGGAGTCATCTCATCAGGCCGGGATGCCAATGAGATATTTATAGAGTCTGGCCGCCATCATGGTGAGCTGATTGCGAATCATTTGGAGCAGCAAGCCCGTTAAGAGCAGCGGGTGGGTACGATGAACCCACCCGCTTCCTTATGGATGAACTAAGACATGACCGCTGTCCGTTCCTTGAAATTAATACCTCGATAGTACATTTCCGCAACGAGCAGGTTCGGCCCGCAGCAGGATGCTTGCGGACAATGGCAATCCACCGTTCTGGAGAGTGGATGTTCATTCAGCCAAGCATTGAATGTATCGTCAAGCTTGCCTGAGTAGATGCTGCCGAACGCCGGAATATCTGCAAAGTCCGTAACATAGATATCCCCGCTAAACAAGTTGACATTCAATCGATTGCGGCCATCCGGATCGTTGCGCACAGTCACCATTGGTTCCCTATGGAGGCGGCGGAGCAGCGCTTGATCCTCCTCATTCGAATTACAGGAGAAGAACGGCAGCGTGCCGAATAACATCCACATGTCCTTATTGCGAGTATCCAGCAACCGATGAATAGAGGTACGCAATTGTTCGATTGGAAGCACCGGCAAGTTCTCCGCGAAGGAACTCGGGTACATCGGGTGAACCTCATGTCGCTTGCATCCCATTTCATCGATGATCTGATGAATTTCGCTTAACTTGTCATGCGTCCGATAGTTGACCATCGATTCCGCGGAAATATACATGCCTGCTTCACTCAGCTTGCGTGTATTCTCAATCATGCGCTCATACAGTCGACCTGCGGCCCCAGATTTGACTTCGTGGCTGCTGTGCGTGAAGCCGACTGCATGGAAGTCTTCCATACATGTGTAGTTGAATGAAATATGCATGACATCCAAATAGGGAGCGACCATCTCGTATCTGCGCATGTCCATCGTCAAGTTCGAGTTGATCTGGGAACGTACCCCGCGCTCACGTGCGTATTTTAACAGAGGAACGATATACTCCTTGACCGTCTTCTCGTGGAACATCGGCTCACCGCCGGTAATGCTTATCGTCTCCAAGTGCTCAACCTCTTCAAGACGTTGAAGCATTAGATCAAGCGGCAGCTTGGGAGGCTCATTTGCGACCAGTGTGTGTCCTACCGCGCAGTGCTCGCAGCGCATATTGCATGCCTGGGCCACAGTCATTTCCACACTCGTCAATAGATGACGGCCATATTGCTGCAAAGAACGAATCGGATCCCATGGATCGTAGGCTGGACTAATTGTTTTAAGACCTACTGTTCCTCTTTGCCCCGTATTCGCTGCCTTCTCCGCTTGCAATTGATTCATGATTCATTCCACCTAACTTTCTAGTTGCCTGCTTACAATCTTTATTGCAGAAAATAATTGCTTACTTATTTATAGCATACTTCGCCGTTCCTTGCGTCGAAACATGCTCGGGACCCACCAATTGGCATGCCCCATAAGCTTCATAAATGCGGGAACGAGCAGAACTCGTATGAGTGTAGCATCCAAAAATACAGATACTGCAAGCCCAAGACCGATAGCCTTCATCATCTCGTTATCGGTGAAAATAAACGCACCAACAACAACAATCAAGATGAAAGCAGCACTTGTAATAATACTGCCTGTCTTCATCAGCCCTTGAGCGGTGCTGTGCTCATTGTCCTTCGTTCGATCATACTCTTCCGCGATTCGTGACAGCAAGAACACCTCATAATCCATAGATATGCCGAACACGACACATGATGACAGGAAGCATCGCTACCACCATTCCTGTTGACGTTACATGCAATAGATCAGCCAAATAGCCGTGCTGGAAGACAAGAACGACAATGCCAAGACTTGCCCCAAGGCTCAGCATGTTCATGATGACTGCCTTCAGTGGCAGAAGAACCGAGCGGAATGCGACGAAGAGCACGATGTAGGTCACGATAAGAATAAACGCGATCACATACGGAAGCGCAGTCGTGATGCGTTCAATGATATCATGCTGAACCGCCGGCCCTCCGGTTACATACTTCCTGCTCAATCCCGAACCTGAATCTATCTGGCGCAGCTCGTCCACTAACTTGAACGCAGCATCACCCTTCACGTCAGGCCTCACAATCACTTGCACCACAAGCATCTTGTCATGAAGTGGCATCTTCGCTTCCATCTGCGTACGCACCTCTGGTCGGGACAACACCGCTGCCTGCGCTTCAACTCCTGTAATATTCAAATGAGCTAATGCATCCACATAGCTATCAACACGCTGTACACCCTCTATAAGTTGAATACGGGATGCTAGCCCCTGTATCGCTTGTATCGTCTCGATAGACGAATAGGGCTTGTCCGTCTCCACAACGATTTGAATTGGATTCAATGCCTGCTCATTATACGCTTCTCTCATCAATTCTGCACCGTATCGCGATTCGTACTTCGGCGGCAGCATCTCTGCATCCGGTATCCCAATCTTCATACTACCTATCGGCCATGCACATGCAGCCAATGCAGTTGTGAGCAACAGAACGATCCCTACGGGATGCCTCATCACACCATGTGCAATACGGCTCCATAGTTCACTGCCACTCGTCTTCTCGGCGCTTCTCCACCGAGCAGGAATGATAGGGAACTTGTTCACCTTATCGCCGAGTACACTTAATAGTGACAGAAGGAGCGTATTCCCCGCTGTGACTGACATCATGACCACGATAACGCCGCCAATGCACAACGAGCGGAACAATGATAAATCAATAAACAGCATGGCAATTAAGCCGATCAGCACCGCAACACCAGAAAATAAAATGGACTGACCTGCGGTCTGCGCCGTCATGGCGACAGCCTGCTCAACAGAAGATTGCTTGGCCAGTTCCTCTCGGAACCTGCTTACAATGAAGAGCGCATAATCAATGCCAA
>NZ_JMDX01000261.1:0-7495 GCF_000935845.1 Paenibacillus sp. E194 | reverse complement strand
CGGTCATAAATCCTAGTGCCTAATTGTCATATGACACTTTGAAGTGTCTTGATATTTAGGGTGACGAAATGAAACTTGTTGATATGACAAGCCTTTTGCCATACTCGGATCAGCCGGTTGTTATGAGGCAAAACCATTTTGAGGAGAGACCATTTATGAACAAAAAGACTCGCACCATCGCGGTTCTGCTATTATCCGCTATGGCAACGACCGCATGGATGCCAGCTAGCGGCCAGGCAACTGCCGCAACAATGGCCACAACTAATGCACCTGTAAATTCTAGCTTGGAGGGGCCCCACGATGCCAAGGAGGCAGAAGCATTTGCAGATAGCGTTTTTAAGGACATGATGAAGAAGCATAACACAGTCGGTTCTAATTTCTCGCTCGTAGCCGATGGGAAAGTGTTAGTAAGTAAAGGTTACGGTTATGCCGACAAAGAAAAGAAGATTCCCGTTGATAAAGACACCGTATTTCAGATCGGCTCTGTTACCAAGCAATTCACGGCCTTGGCTGCTATGCAGATGGTCGATAAGGGGAAAATCGATTTACATGGCGACATTCAAAAGTACTTAGGAGGATTCAAGATTCCGAATAAGACGGGGAAAAAGCTAACCATGTATGATCTGCTTACCTATTCAACCGGATTTGATAAGCCCGATATCAGTTCGTATTATTCACCGGAATATGTTAATAAAGAATATCCATTAAAGGATGTTCTCAAAACACATATGCCAACGGTTGTGAGGCCTCCGGGAGAAGCTTACGTTTATGACAATTTTGGGTTTTTGCTAGCGGGGTATGCGGTAGAGAACGTCTCGGGGATGCCCTATTCTAAGTATATGGAGAAAAACATTTTGGGCCCGCTAGGCATGACCTCAACGAGTGTGCGGCATACGCCTGAACTACTAGGCAGAATGGCTGCTCACTATGGACCGAAGGGTGAACTGATCGCTATGGAGGGAACTATACCTACAGAGAAGCCTGAAGGTGGTATGATCTCAACAGCAGATGACATGGCGAAGTATCTCATCATGCATCTGAATAAAGGAAAGTATGATGGCAAAGAAATTCTGAGCCAAAAAAGCATAGAGCAAATGCACACCTACCAGTATTTTGCTGATAAAACGCTTCCTATTACAACAATCGGGTTCGAAGGCTACTTCCGTGAGAAGATGAATGGTCAACATGTGATTCTAAAAGGAGGGAATGTTACAGGGCATTCATCCCTGATTGTTATTCTGCCTGAGAAAAAAGTAGCCTTTTATATGTCCAATAATGACGACAACGTCCCGTTTAGCATGGACGTGTATACAGCATTTATGAATCACTATTATCCAAAAAAGAAAGAGGTAACGCCAACCTATTCGGCACTCAGTGAGCAGCAAGCCAAAGCGTATGTCGGATTATATGTAAACATGCGTTTTAATGCTTTTAGAACTAAGGTTTCTTATTCGAACGGGCACTTAGTTTCGGAAACACCTTCAGGCAAGCATACGCTGAAAATGATCAGCCCTACGCTGTTCGAAGATGAATCAGGTAATAAAGTGCCGTTTACGAAAAACGCAGCTGGCAAAATTGCATATATGTATATTGTAAATATGCCAGAGGCAGCTTCAATGGCAGAGAAAGTTAACGTTGATTCACCATTCTCTGATGTACCTGCGAGCAGTAAGTATAAACCGTATATTAACAATCTTAACGCTTTGAAAGTCATGAGCGGGAAGTCTGCCCATATCTTTGATCCAAAAGGAACGATGACTCAAGCTGAATTCTCAGAAGTGCTACTTCGCGCCAATGGGTGGCATAAACAGCCTTTCATGCTTGAAGGCAATAAGAAGCAGATGGTAGCCGGACTGCCTAATTTTAATCCTAATTCTCCGATCACTAGACAAATGGCGGCGGTAATGATCCAAAACCTGAAACAGGTAGAGCCTAAAAAGAAGGTTAAACTGAATGGAAAAACGGATGCTTGGGCTGTAGAATCCATTAAAGCGCTTATATCCCAAGGGATCATGGACCCGGATACTAAGGTTAATTCTGATGGCTCCGTGAACTTCCATTCAAAAGAGCTTTTGAAACGTCAAGAAGCTAGTGCCTTATTGGATCAAGCATTTAATTACTATACTTTACCCATCCGTCACTAATTGATCCGATTCATGAACCCTAGCCAAGTTGAAGGGCTTATATAGTAAGAAACAAGCGGCTGCCTATGCTGCCGCTTGTTTTTAGTTTTGCCGTGTCCAGCGGCATTCTACAGCGAGCGATAAGGTTATTCCAGCAGCCCGGCCTCTAGTGCTTTTTGCACCGCTTCCTCCCGGTTGCGAACTCCCAACTTCATATAGGCCGATGATGCATAGTTTCTAACCGTACCATCGGATAAATACAATTTGGAAGCAATTGTTTTATATCGTAGACCTTTCGATACGAACTGCAATATTTCAATCTCCCGTGAGGTTAAATCATAGGCAGCTCCCATCTGGGTTGGCGACGTATCGTCTCTAGTCTTATCCGCCTCCAGCTGTGCGAACAATTTGTTTGACATCTCTTGATCGATCAAGGTACCTCCGCGATAAACCGTGCGTATCGTCTCAGCAAGTTCTGCCGGCTTGATGGATTTTAATAAATATCCGTCAACTCCGCTTTGCAATGCCTCCAGGGCTTGTCTAGTATCTTCGAACGTAGTAAGAATCAGAATACGTATCTGAGGCCACATTTGCTTAATGGTACGAGATGCGGTGATCCCGTCCATGTTTGGCATGTCCACATCCATAAGAACCAATTGAGGTTGAACCTGCTTGCAGAGCGCAATGGCTTGTTCGCCATCCTCAGCTGTCCCTACAACTTGTAAATCCTGCTGCTCCTCCAAAAGAGTCCGCAAGCTTTCACGAATAAAGGGTTGATCATCGACGACTAACAGGCGGATGACTTCATCTTTAAGCTCCATTTGCCGCGGCAAGGTGCAGGTAACGAGGGTGCCTTCACCCGATTGGGTATAGACAGCAACATGACCTTGCAAATTCAACGCTCGCTCTTTCATGGCGTTTAAGCCGAAGCCATCCTGCACTTGTTCCATTCCATGACCATTATCTTGAATTTCCAGCCTCGTCTGCTGAGGCTCGAACTTCATTGATACGGTAATCTCCTTCGCGCGTCCATGACGCACAGCATTCGTGAGCGATTCCTGCAAGCAGCGATACAGCGCTGTCTTCGCTTGTTTCGTTACTGGATATTCCTCACCAAAGGTCTGAAAACGAACCGCTACCTTCGCATGCTCCTGAAACTCCTCGGCCAGTTTCCGCAAATACTGAATCAGCGGGAGCGCCTCCTGCGGTGATTCAATTTGATGCACATATCCTCTTACTTCCTCCATATTTTGACGGGCTAAGTTCAACATGGTATCTAGCCGTTCCATTCCTGTCTCGGTCGCTAGCTCAGGCCGCAAGGTTTCCAACCCCATAATAAGGGAAGTGTAAGCATGGCCGACGGTATCATGGAGCTCTTTGGAGAGCCGGCTTCGTTCCTCAGCCAAAGTGATACGCTCGACTTGCGATAAGTACTGTTCCAACACCCCATTTTGCTCCCGGATAATCTCGCCTTGACGATGACTAACCATCAATAAATGGAAGGAAAAACCGAACACATACGCTATTCCAACATGAGTGGTCATGAGCCAGAAATCACTCTGCTCTTCAAGCAATTTAATATTGGCGGGTACGAATATAACAGATATAGGCCCCGTCCAGAGATAGGCTCTTTGACCGCTGTTAGCGGCAATTAAAAATGCATACAACAAGAACGAGAGATAAGCCTCCGGAAAGAAGGAAGCTAAATACAAGCACAATCCGCCCGAGATCACGATCTCTGTAAACAAGTAGTATGTATAATTGAGCTGTAAGCACAGCCAAGGAACAGAAAAAGAGACAATCTGCCAAATCACAAGACCCCATAGCGGCAACGTGAAATAAGCTGCTCGCTCAACGATTGTGAAAAAAAGAAAACTACCGCAAATCAATCGGATCATGAGCATGAACCAGTCATACCAGAACCACCGCTTCACCATATCGAACATTATGAATCAACCCCTCAGAGCTTTCAGTTAAAATTACGTAATTATAAAAGAGTACACCACCACCCAACGATACTTTTTAGGCAAAATCGAGGCATGCCTTCTAGCGGTTCACGCTATTCATCATAAGACGGGTGTAGTGACCTAGCATTCGTGTCAAGGAGCCTGCAAGCCTACTGCTCGCCATCATGTATGCAACGCCTACGGCCGATACCAGCACAGATTTTGCAAAATTGTCTATTGGAACATCCATAAAGGAAATGTTGATAAACGGAAACAAGTACGGAATGACAATCATCGCGAGTGGAAGTACATAAAGAAAGGCCGTAAGGATGAGGCTTACAATCCCTATCGGAAACTTTAGCATCAACCAGAAGATAGCGATCCAATTGCGCCGGTTCAGCATCTCCCTCCTTGCGTGGAGCCAGATGGAGGTATCAGTGTTTATGTGTTTAACGCACAGTGCTGTGGTAACGTCCGTATAGATCTTGGTCTGTATGCGTTCAAATTGTAGAAAGGTGGACGTCGTTTGCAGAACATGAGTAATCAGAGGAATGCCTACAACGGTAAACGAAAGACTGAATCCTAGCGTAAGCGCAACAAGATAAAAGAAAAAGTAAAATACCCCAGTAACGAAGGTGAATAACAGGAAATAGCCATTTTGAATAAAACTGACGACGTTTCTTGTCATCAAAGAGCCCACATCCTTTGCAAGTAGTCATGATAGTCTACGGCTCTCGATGTCATATCCGCCAGTAACATCATGTCATATGACACATAGCGAAAGCATTCTGCTTCTCTACTGTGTTCCGTTAGCGCAATACCTGCATTTCCGTTCGAGCAAATGCCCATAAAAAAAAGAAAAAGGACGCCCACAACCTTGCGGGCGCTCTCCATTGATTCCGGCGTTCTGACAAAGTATGTTCTACATAAACACCTCGTTCGGTAACTCGAATTGCTATACGCTTGTAGCCTTCTCTCAGCTTCATGGCTACGCCATGCTCCTCGCCTATGGATACCTTATTTGCTCTGCGGCTTCAAATATTTATCCAAAAACTTGATCATTGTACTGAAGAAATCGATCAAGTTCTCTTCGTTAGTGAAGCCATGTCCTTCATTATCCTTGACCATATACTCCACTTGCGCGCCGCGTTTTTTGAGTGCTTCTACAAATTGGTCGGAATCTGCTTTTTTCACCCGCGGATCATTCGCCCCTTGAGCCACGAATAATGGTGTTACGATCTTATCGACGTGGAACACCGGCGAAACTTCCTTCAGCATTTCTTTGTCCTTTTCGTCATTGCCGACACGTTCGTTATAGAGATTTCTCATGTTCTCCCAATACGGTGGAACCGTTCCCAAGAGCGAGAACATATTCGTTATACCTACATGATCAACAGCAGCAGCATACAATTCCGGCGTTTTCGTAATGCCCGTCAAGGCTGAGAATCCGCCAAACGATATGCCATAAATACCAACTCGTTTCGGATCAGCAATCCCTTGCTGAATCGCCCACTTCACACCGTCAGTAATATCATCTTGAATTTTTAATCCCCATTGTTTATTTCCTGCATCCATAAAGGACTTCCCATACCCCATGGATGAACGGAAATTCATTTGAAGTACGGCATACCCGCGGTTTGCGAGCAATTGTACATCCGGGCTGAAGCCCCACATATCACGTATCCACGGCCCACCATGCGGATTAACGATCATTGGCAGGTTTTGAGGCTTTTTATTTTTCGGTAATGTTAAGTAACCGTGAATCGTTAATCCGTCTCTGCTCTTGTAAGAGATCGGATACATATCAGCCATCTGATCTGGTTTAAGCCACGGACTCATATTACCTAAGAATCTTAACTCACCAGATACGTTATCGTACAAATAATACATCCCGTAAGTCTTATCATTCGAAACACTAACGATCAGCCTCGTCATATCCTCGTTATAATCGTTTAGCCCGATTTCACTTTCACTGACGCCAAGCTTCTGCTGCAGCTTGCGGTACATCGCCTCGAATTTATCATCGAAAAACGCCAAATGCGTTTTATCTGTCACATAGATAGCCGCCAGCATTTTATCTTGATTTTTGTCGTAAAATGCTCCAGTCACGTCAACTTCCGGATGCTGATACAGAACTTCTTCCTTACCCTTTACATTCAGCTTGACGAGCGCCGTCTTATCCCGACCGTTATTGGAGACCGCATAGATCGATTTACCGTCTGCCGAGAAACCAAGCGGATTTATCGTATCCCCAAAATTTAACCTAGCCAGCGGTTTGAACGCTTCTTCCTCCGTATCGCGGTACAACAATGTACTTACGATACCGTCGCTCTCAGTAGCGAGTCGAATCTTGCCTTGGCGATCAGCTACCCATGCCATAATATTCCCTGGGTTTTTGGCGATCAGCTTCGTTTCCCCTGTCTTTACATTCAATTTATATACATCGAAGATAGCAGCATCTTCTTTATTCATCGAGATCAGAATTTCGTCTTTCACACCAGATAATTCGCTGACGAGTTGAACATTGACCTGATCGTAAGGGGTCAAATCCACTTCCTTATTGCCATTAAAAGTGGACGAATAAATATGGAAATTCTCATCTCCGCCCTTATCTTTGCGATATAGAATGTTATCGCCTTTCCAGAAGAAGCCGGCGATATCGCGATCTTTTGAGCTTGTCACGCGAATAGGCTCGCTTTTCTCTCCGATTTTCTCTACAAACACATTGGAACGGTTCTCCCAAGTACCCGCATAAGAAAGATACTTGCCATCTGGAGAAAGCTCATACCCAAAGCTGCCCGGACTCCGAAAGAAGTCTTCCACGGAAATTTGTGACACACCTCTGTCGTCCATCGTTGATAGCATTTTATTGCTGTAATTTTTAAGCACAACAGCCGCTTGAGCTACAGTCACTGACTGATCTTCGTGTAAGCTTCCATCTGCATTCCCTTGAATGAGCCCAAGTGCCTTGGCGCTTGTCGCATATTCGGCTAAGCTCGTTTCTCCCTGTTCCTTGCCGAGTGCTCGCACCATCATGCGTGCCATCTCGCCGCGTTTGATCGGAGCGTCAACGGAAGTGAATTCTCCTTCCTTCAACCACCCTTTCTCGGAAGCAACCTTCATCGGATCGATGCCATGTTGATAGGTAAGCGATACTACCGCATAACGGATAAAATCTTTAACAGAAATTGCTTGATTTTGTTGCACCCCTTTGTCAACAATTCCCTTCGTTATGAGTGTCTGTACTCCATCTTGATACCATGGTGCTGCTTGTTTCGCTCCATCCTGTGCCATGACTGACACGGGAACGGATACGGCCATAATAGCCGCAATCGCTGTGGAGACTAGTCTTTTTTTCTTGCATTCATGATTTAAGTTTCCCCTCTCTGCTGGAAGTGTTACATTAGGGAATGAATGTTAATTACT
>NZ_JMDX01000260.1:0-7564 GCF_000935845.1 Paenibacillus sp. E194 | reverse complement strand
ATTCTGCCGTTCGTGCTCGGATATCAAATTTGGAGCTACTACGTCTTCCGCAAGCGGATTGACGAAAAAGAGCATCTGGAGTATTAATAGGATTCTCGAATCAATACGCATAATAATGAGTATTTCATCAATTAATATAAGCTTGCTATGCTCGAACCGTTGCCTGAAAAAGGAGGGGTTAGGATGAACTCGTGAAAGCTTGGTACAAGCGGATTATCCGTGAGCGAGATTGCTTTTGGGAATTGGATAACTCACGGCGCCCAAGTGGACGATCATACAGCCCATGCTTGTGTACATGTTGCGCTGAAGGCTGGGATTACTACATTCGACACCGCAGATGTGTACTCAGATACACTCAGATACACGGACAGAAGCAGTGCTTAGTGAAGCCTTGAAAAGGGGGACGTCGAGAAAGGATCGAGCTGTGCACCAAGGTATGTCACCCAACAAGAACCGGACCTAACGATAGAGGGCTTGAATTTGCTGGCTGAGGGGAAGCTGTGACATATTCAATTTTTCCGCAGCACGGTTGATGTGAAGCTCTTCTGCTACGGCAATGAAGTAATGCAATTTGCGTATGTCCATCTTTACGCCCCTTATCCAGATAGCCCCCTCAGATGATGAGGGGGCCATTCTCATATATTCACTCTCACGCTTTGATTCCATAACGTTCACGCAATGTATGGATAACCTCGTGCACTTGCTCTGGCTCTGGGAGCCACAATCCTGAGGCTGCTTGTTCGAGACTTCGTTCGGATTGGCGTTCTCGGATTACTTGCTTGATCGATTCTGCAAATACGTGTGCCGCCCCACCGCCAACACTGCTGCCAAGTGAAGCCAACTCTTCTAGACTGCCTGTCTTATCTTCCGTCACAACAGGATGATCCGGTTGCGCCACGCCAGATGCAGCACGCTCATAGAAGGATCGGACGAGTTCGGCGCTCTCCTTGCCCGAGCCCTCGCAGATGACGAATGCCTGCACGACGAAGGCATGAGCTTGACGCCGCTGTGCAATGCCGCAAAACTTGATGCCGCCAATGCTGAGATCAAAATCGCCAGGGCAGTATGCGCCATCGATTTCACCCTTGTCGATCGTGTAGCCCGTGTTCTGCAGTGCAAGCTTGATCAACTGATACATGCGCTCATAGTCCGAGCGGAAGCATTTGTCGCCCATCCCTTCCTTCGGCAAGATCAGGGAAATGTTCACAACGCCCAAATCGAGTGGTACGGCCGCCCCGCCCGTGCTGCGGACAGCCGTCGAGTAGCCAAGCGACTCCAGCCATTGCTGCGCCTCTTCCGCATGCGGCAATCTGCTGTCACGCAGTCCCATCACGAAGCCCCGCGGATGACGCCACAGGTGACATACAGCGGGCCCTCCCTTGCCTGTATGCCTGCACAGCAGCTCGTCCAATGCAAAAGGATACAGAATGTCAGGTTCCTCCAGATGCTGCGTGCGATCCAGCACGAGGATATTGTCTAGTCCCTCTCCCATATGAAATGAAGCCGTACATTCCGCCATTTACGCATCCCCCTTAAAATCATGAAACTAGTAAATCTCTTATTACCATTCGGAGCCCATCTGTGATACTGCTCATGCAAACAGCATGTTTTTTATCTGGAACTACCCAACTAACTAAGACGATTATCCGCATTCAATTCAAACTATAAGTATCTTAACATGGAAGAGTACATTCCGGAAAACAAGAGAGATGTCCTGACATACGCTGATTCATTTTCCATTGTTCTTTGACGATAGTCTTGCGAATATCTGCAATTTGTGATAAAAGGTCATTAATACATAAAACCAGTCGTAAGTGGCAGCAAGACTGCGGTAAAGGAGCTATCGAACGATGGAATGGAAAGAGATTACGACAGTAGACGCGTGGGCAAAGTTGTTGGCGCAATCGGCGGAGCGCGGGGTTGTCGTGCTGAAACACAGCACTACCTGTCCCGTAAGCGCGAATGCGCTGAACGAGTACGAGCAGTATTTGAAGGGTAATCCGAACAGCGATATTGATTATGTTCTTGTCAAGGTAATAGAGTCCCGCCCCGTCTCCAATCAGATTGCCGAGGATCTAGAAATGAAGCATGAGTCGCCGCAAGTCATTTATGTCAAAGACAAGATAAAATACTGGACGGCTTCCCATTGGGCGGTAACGACCGAGCATATGGCAGCGGTTTTGGATTAGAATGGCCATAAAAAGTAGAACCCGTTCCGGAAGACCTGGGACGGGCTCTTGTCTATCATGGGTGAACACGACTATACCCAACAAATTGCTACATCTGAATCGACTCTATCATCTCTTGAACAGTCTGCTGCCACTTATCCCTTTCATCGGCTGGAGCGCTAAATTGAATTTCAAGAAGAGCTCCATTTAGTTCCGCCCAACCGAGGAGACGATACATGTCTCCCTTCTGTGAAGGCATGATGACTTCATTGACTGCAATGTGCTTCCCATGAACGAGCAACGTTTCATTTTTCAACCACTCTAGCTTTTCTCCTTCACTGTCTTGTTCCAAAATCATCTTCATCTTTAATCGTGCCTCATCGATTCCAGCATCGGTCACGAGCTGTTCTGAATCATGCTGTATCTCAAGCTTAACTTTCTTGCTGCTATCCATATAAACAAGCTTCGAGTTCGATGTCTCATTCGTTTGCGCCTCTAACCCCTGCGGTAGCTTCAATGACATCAAATGTGAGAATACGTGAATTCTTCCTTCTTCAGGAGCCTCAGTTTCTGCAGTCTTATTATCTTGTTCTGCTTGCCCCTGCGCCTGCTCCTCCTGCTGCGGAGTCAAAGAGACGTTCTTGGTCTCACCAGCATTCTTCTCCTTGCTGCCTGAGAAGCTGCAAGCAGAAATGCTGACTGCTACCGAAAGCACCAAGAGAACCATCCGCTTTTTCAACCTGTTTCCATCATCCCTGTCCCTTCGCATTTACATCTCCCCCATCCGCGTCTATTCATTTAAATAGGTCGTTACACGGTTTGCGATCAAATCCGCAACCGCTTGTGCCGATTTCTGACCGTTATAGTAAGCCTTCGCTTCCTCTTCGATGATCGATTGAACTTTCGAATTATCCATTATTGCGGTGTTCGCATGGGCCAGCATCTGCTTGACCATGTCGATATCTGCCTTCTGAATCGGGATCGAGGATCCAGTTGGCGATTCGACAGTGCCTTTGTCCTCAAGCTCCTTGAACATCTTCTTGTTAACCTCTTTATTAATAGAGAACCCTCGCAGTCCAGGCATGGTCTGTATTTCCTCAGACAATAAGAACTTCATGAAATCCCATGCTTCCGCCTGCACCTTCGAACTCCGATTCATCCCTAATTCTTTATACGTCTTGAAGGTGCCTCCAGCCTGCTGACCAGCCGCGAGCGGCTTGCGATAAATCTTCCCTTGCTCATAGAACGACCCTGGCCCTGAGAAATAATCTTCAGGCGAAAAAATCAATGTAGACATAAAAAAAGAATCTCCTACGTTCACCGCTGCATCCGTCACTATCTTCTCCGCATACATCGTCTTCACTTCCTCCATCAAGCCGACGAATGCATTGGCATCGAAGCTGGCGGGGCGCTGCTCCTCATTGACAACACGAGCATAGTTATCAGCGAACAGAATGTTCAACATCCTCTCAGGCGGCATATTCCCCATCGAATACGTGTGCCCGCCGGACGCCGTCAAACGTTTGCTTACTTCCGTGAACTCTCCCCATGTCCAAGTGCTGTCATCGAATGTTACATCGGATTGCTGAATTGCCTTCGCATCGCCCGTAAGACCGTCCAAGGAAAACTGCAGAGGCAGCGCATAAAGACCTCCTCTCATCTTGGCCCCGTCCAGAATGTTCATCTCGTACGAATTAGAATCAAAGGCAGAGTCCTGCTTCATCAGCTCGCTCAAGTTCACCAGCGCTTGCTTGTCTACGTATTTCCCAATTGGCAACCCGCTCACATTCAAATCGATCAAATCGGCCCCTTTACCGGACAAAAGCTCCGTAGTAGTGGTATTCACATACTTCTCGGCAATCCCTTCTTGATTGGAGCCTCCCCCTAAGCTGTATTCCTTGATTTGAATATCCACATTGGGATGCTTCGCTTCATACATCTTCTCAGCCTGAGCATACACAGGATCCGCTCCCAATACGGATAATACAACGACTTTCTTCCCGTCTTGCCCCTGCTGCCCTTCTTGTTTCGCCTCATCAGCCTGATTGCCGGCACATGCTGCCAATGACATCGCTATCGTTATTGCTACGACCAGACTGCGTACACTCCTTTTTTCACCCTGAATCGCTCCTCTCCATTCTTCATGGGATCGTTATGCGCTCAAACGCATTAGATCCTTACACGTTGACCATCTGTTAATGGCTCACTGCTCTCGACAATAATCTGGGTTTTCGGGTATACCCCTTGCAGCACCAGCGTTTCTTGGCCATTCGTCCCCCCTAATTGAACGGTAACCTTGTTAGCAATAAAAATATTGCCCAGCGGGCCGGAACGCTCTTCGATAACAAGGACATAGCTGTCCTTCCCTGCTTGATGAATCGCTTGGTTCGATACGAGCATGCCTCCATCGCTCTTCTTCGTTTGTGTCAATTCCACACTTACGAGCTCATTCGCTTGAACATTCGGATGTTGAACCTTTACAATGACCCGTTGACTCGAATTTGCCTGAGATGCATTCCTTTCCGCTCCCTCTTGGAGGGAAGCCCCTCCATCAACGCCTGGCATCGGCCGAATGTCGGTAATGCTTCCTTCAACCGGAACATTTGCCTCCTCATGCTCGATTTGCACGCGCATCTTTTCCCCGGTACGCAATTTCCGGCCGAAGGCATCCGGGATGACAATTTCGAATTGATATCCTTGCTGCCTATTCGCCAAGCTGATATCAGCCCCTCCGCTTCCTGAAGGCAGCTTCGGCGTCGCACGTACTTGTGTCACAACACCGTCAAAAGGCGCGATAAGGCGTCTGCGTTCAATCTCCTCCGACTTCAACGTGCTCAATTTTCGCTCTTGAACACCAATCGCTAATCGCGCACGTTCCAATTCCCGCTTCGTACGGCGCGCCTGCAGCTCGTCGTTATTTTGTACGGCTTCAATATAAGCATCCTGCAAGTCAACTGTCGATAGCCGCTGCCCTGCAAGGTCTGCCTGTACATCCAATATTTCCCGCACAGCAGTAGGGTTCTCATAGGTAATTAACGTCTGCCCCTCCGCTACGCGATCCCCCTCTTTTACATGAACCTTCTTAATCAACCATTCCGCCTTGTTCGACAGATCGATATGCTGCCGTGGCATCAGCCGGGCCGTACCACGCCACGTGGTTACCAGCTCGCCAACCCTTCCTTCCTCGGTTCGCACCTTTGGCAAATGTAACGTCAGCAATGTATTGCTCGCCAGGGTAAGGAAAAGGAGCAAGCTGAAGAAAAGGCCGGAGAGCCACACGATTTTTCGTTTTTTTCTTGTATCCAGCTCTGCTGTGAACCCTATAGCCATCCTATCCCTCCTTTCATGAGCTACCCTTTGATCCCCGACATTTGAATCCCTTCGATAAAATAAGATTCCGCATACAAAAACAGGAGAACCATGGGCGTCATATAGATCATCGACGCGGCAAAGCCAATACCTTGGGCTTCCTTATGAATTCTGGATAAATAGAGCGATAATGGCTGCTTGAATGCTTCCTCCAGGAAAATCAGGGGCTGCTCGACCATATTCCAATAATCGACGAACAGCAAGACGATCAGCGCCGCAATCCCCGGCTTCATCAGAGGCAGCATAATTTGATAGAAAATGCGATAATGACCCGCGCCATCCATCTGAGCCGCTTCAACCAGCGCATAAGGAATCGAGAGCATAAATTGTCTCAGCATGAACACACCGAATGCCGCGAATATCCCTGGCAATATAATCGCGCTAGCTGTATTCATTAGTCCCAACTTGTCAGCAATAATATAATTCGGAACCAAGGTCACTTGGAAAGGCATCAGCATTGTCAGCAAGTACACCCGAAACCATCCTTCTCTCCCTCTGAACCGGAGCTTGGCAAAAGCGTACGCTGCCAGCGCACTGACAACGGTCTGTCCCGCAATAATCGCCACGACCATCGCGACGGAATTCCATAGCATGAACAAATACGTCGGCGTATCTAGCAAAACGCTCCCATACTGCTCGAGGGACAGCCAATCCGGGATAAGCTTCAGATTCACGAAAACAGCAGGCTCTCCTTGCGTAACGACCGGCATTTGACCCACTAGACCGTAATTTCCGCCAATTTCATGCTCCGTCATCAGCGAATTTGTGAAAGTTATCACAATTGGAAATAGCATGGTAAGCCCGATGCACGCCATCACCAGCGTGAACGACAGGTTCCGAATGAACCCCCTGTTCTTCATTCTTCCTCCTGTATCATTCCATAAATTGGGTGTATTGTTTCTCTATCCGAAGCAGAATCGTCACGATGATGAAGATAACGATCACCATAAGCGTCGCAGCCGCAGACAGCTTCTGTACATCCAGTCCGATGAACATGTTGTTCATGTAGTGCTGAAGTGTATAGATGCTGTCATGTGGGTAATCTCCTGCGATCAGGTACGTTTCACGGAATATCTTGAACGTATTCATAATGGACATCAGAACGACCAAAACCATCGTTGGGGTCAAGTAGACAAGTGTAATCCCATAACATTGAAACCACTTGCCCGCCCCCTCCAATTCTGCCGTCTCATAGTAATCTCGCGGGATGCTCTGGAGCCCTGCGAGGAATAAGATGATGTTGTATCCGATATGCTTCCATAGGTAGAACACGGAAATAACGCCTCTTGCCCAGTCCGACTTCATCCAATCTATTTGTTCAAGCCCGGCAGCGTTCATCCAGGCGTTAAGTGATCCATTCCAATCAAACAGCACTTGCCACACCATTACGACGGAGGCAACGGGCACAACTAACGGCAGAACATAAGCCATTCGAAGAAATTGACGCAAATAGAGATTCCGGTTCAGCACGAGCGCAATTCCAAGTGACAGCACTAGCATCAGCGGGACATTCACTGCCGTGAACCAGAACGAATTCAAGGCAGCTTTGCGAAAGGAATCGCTGCTGAGCAGCTCCTGATAATTCGAGAGTCCAACAAATGAACCGCCAACCGTTCGATCCAATACCGAGTAGATCAGCCCCATCCCAAACGGGATGAGATAGAATAAAGCAAAGCCAATGGCGCTCGGCAACAAGAACGTTAGAGCCACCATGCCTTCTCTCCGGCTGAGACGATTTCGCTTCATGGCTTCTCAGCGGGGTAAAATGCCACACTTGTACTGCCATCTTGGACATTCACTTGGAACATCTCCTTGCCATCCTCTACACGCTTGTAGATGACGATGAATTGACCGATTCCTTGTGCTTCACTTGGCTGGGTTCCTGCCACTTCAGGCTGATATCCATCAATAGACATATCCAATTGCTTCAAGAATGCATTAGCCATCGCGATCGCTTCCGATTTCTGCAATGTCGCAACATGCGGAGCAAATGGCTCCAAACCAGTCGTTTGAACAAAATGAATCTG
>NZ_JMDX01000259.1:0-7599 GCF_000935845.1 Paenibacillus sp. E194 | reverse complement strand
CCACAAGTTGAATTTCATGTTCCTCAAGCCATAGGAGAATATCTTCCGTTGCGGGCAGCCATAGTGGCATGAATTGCTCCTTTTCCTCATCCCACTTCACAAAGCACTGCTCATATCGGCCATCATGATGTCGGATGCGCTCTACCGGGAATGCATCAAGCAGTTCGTTGGCTACAACGAACAGGCGCCGTGTAGGAGCCTCTTGTTCAAACACCTGTTCATCCCACCATGTAATTGGAACCCGCTCTCCTCCGAGCAATTCTGATACTAGTCTCTGATGATGCGGGCTTCTTTCCACAATGACATGCTCATAGCCTTCGAAACGATCATACTTAAGCCGCTGGCTCATCTGCAATGCAAGTCGTCCTGTACCAGCGCCCCATTCTACCAGTGTGATGGAATCAGCATTCCAGCCACGCTCTCTTGTGCGTCGTTCTACATAGACAGCAAGCATCTCAGCCATGATTGAGCCGATATTCGAGCTTGTATAGAAATCGCCGTTACGCCCGATCTTCGGTCGTTCTGACATATAGTATCCGTCTGTTGCGTGATACAGACAGATGCCCATAAACTGCGAGAAAGGGATGCAACTGCTATCGGATTGTTCAATTTGGTTAATTAAGTATTGAATGAGGACGGGATTCGGCTGATAATGAGACATACAGTCCTTCCTTTCTATCTATGCAGGTTCAATAGAAGTATCTTGCTAAGTCATACAAGTATCATCCATGTATACAACTCTATGTACACAGCCACGCGTTCAGGTCATGTCCAACCCGATCTGAACATACGATAATGTTGTGCAACTATTTAAGGAGGTCGCCTCATGACCATAACGACACGCGCATGGCGCTCGCTTATCGGGCTTCTACTATCGATGCAGCTCATCGCGATCGTTCCGTGTACGACTGGTGCGGAGCCAGCTTCGCCTGTACAATGGAGCATTCAGCCTACCGCTGAAGAGCTGCAGCTGCTTCAACAGAGTCTCTCTATCACAGAACTGGACAAGGAGATCGATCGTATCTCCGTTCAGGAAGCATCGACAGCCAAAGAACGTTCACGAACGGAAGCTGAGCTACAGACCCGCGAAGCCGCCTTGGAACAGAAGCGAGAACAAGCCGGTCGTGTGCTTCGCGCTTATTATATTGGAGAACGAGACATGATGCTCCAGGCTGTTCTCTCCGCGGATCAGCTGCAAGATATGTTTCAGTTATTCGAATATTTCCAGATCCTCTTCCAGTCTGACCAGGACATTATGAATGACTATAAGGAACAAACGCAGGCCTTGCGTCGGACAAGAGATCAGCATATGCGTCTGGAAAGGGAGCTTTCAACGGTACGCACTCAGCTGATTGATCAGCGCGATAGGCTCAAGCGACTGCAGCAAAAGCTGGACGCTGACATATCGGCCAGCAGTGATCCTAAAGCGATGAATGCACTTATACAAGAGTTCACAACTTACTGGCAGAACGTTGGACTTTATGAAGTTCGTCATTATTTCCGAGCATTGGCGAATGCGATGAACAAGCTCCCTGATTTTGTCAAAAAAAGTGGAAGCCTTAGCATCGAGGGTACTAATTATACGATCACAATCAAGGAAGAACAACTCAATCAGTTTCTCCGTGAGCAAGATCCCATGTTCGAAACCTTTGCATTCCAATTCAAGGAAGGCATGATCGCTGCTGAAGGCTCGCGCTCTGGCATGAGCGTACGTATCGAAGGGCATTATACAGTAGAATCAGAACCCGAGAATCGAATCTTGTTCCATGTTGATCGAATGTTGTTCAATGGACTTGAACTGCCCGAGTCGACGCGCACAGAGTTGGAGCAAAAGTTCGATCTGGGCTTCTACCCGAAGCAGCTCGTATCTTTTATTGAAGCCAAAGAAGTGACAATCGAAGACAAAAGCCTTACCGTCAAGCTGTCGCTCAGCTGGTAAGGCGGTAAGGCTAGAGCTTCTCCTCGTTCAGAGAATCAGCAGATAGCCGTATCCAGTGCATTGTACCATGGATGGATACTCAAACGCGCTATCTGCTGATTGTGCTTGGATGATTCCAGTCCTTCTGGAGCTGCTCCGTTGTTGCAGTCCCCTTCAGCCAAAGCTCAGCTGTCCCGATCCATCCATAAATCGGTTCCATTGCATGAAATAACGCCGCTCCTTGATTGGCTTGAGGCAGGAACATATCTGGCAGCCAGCGACGAATATCTCTCCAGCGATCTATGTATGCTTGTTCGTGAGCAGGCAGTACAGATAATGTATCATACCATTCTCGCTGAACCGCAAGACTAGTCATATAATCAATCCATTGCCTAGCCTCCGCTTCATGCTGCGAACTGGAAGCAATCATATAGCTTCTGCTTGTTGCCCACTGCCCAGCAGGAAGATGTACATCGGCTGGCGCTTCAATCGCTAGCGGTTCACTAACCTCGGCCACTGCTTCCGAATAGGGAACGATCCCAAAGGCTACTCGACCGGCACGCAGCAAATCCCACGTATCTGATTTGCTCGCTTTCTCTCCCCAAGGTTTAAAATGGGCTCGATAGGACTCCAACTGGGCTAACTGTTGATTCCACTTGAGACCGGATCCTTTTGCATTGTCGGTAACTCCCTTCGCATACCAATCGGCCCGCATCAATGGCGCTTGGTTCACTTCCGGCCATAGCAAGCCCAACCGCCGAATTAACGATAAGAAGGCTTCCTTATCCCCATCATGCCAGGCAAACCAGGCTTGAGGCATAGCAGGCAATTCTACAGCAGCTGTACCACGTTCAAGAAGATCCGGCTGTTGCCTTACAGAAGCCCCCTCCTGACTGCTAGGGTCAAGGATCCTCTTCCACTCCTCCCAGTTACTAGGCAAGGATTCTTTGGTTCTGCCGGCCATTAATTCCTTGTTCCATACCAGCACATAAGGATCAATCTGGGCAGGTACTCCCCATGTATACCCATTCCACTTCAGTTGATTCATTAGCCATACCGGAGAGGAGAAGCCGGCATTCGATGACTGCTCAATCGGCAGCAGCCACCCCTTTTTGGCAAAGCCCAATACGGAAGTACTGTCTGTCAGCATAATGTCCGCACTATCTTCCTGAACCAGCTGATTGGACCATTCAGCATCAGTCAATTTATCTGTCGTATTTACAAGCTCTACATAGATGCCCGTTTCGTCAATAAAAGACTGATTGGCTTGATTGAGTTGGATAAATGATATAGGTGACAGATTCACCTGCACTCTTAGCTGCTTCCACGTTTCTGGACTCTTCTTCGCCTTAGGCGGGCGATTGGCTACCTCATTCGTTGAGGGCTGTGATGGTACGAATAATTGATCATCTATATGAAATTGGGACAGCAAGAGTAACGAAACGAAAATCATAATAACCGCAACTAGCAGCTTTTTTAAGTTCGGCACTCATTCTCCTCCCACGTTACCATTTTCGACTTTTCCACATCCTTATTGTAGCACCGAACGCACTAGCTGTCCCTATCTGAATACGTCATTAGAGCAAAAAAATAAGCCTCTGGGACTATCCAGGGGCTCTGAGGGCTGTCGCTCTCTGATGACTCTATAGGAGATCAGCTGCAAGCTGAGCGAGTTGGGAGCGTTCTCCCTTCTCAAGGATAACATGGCCGCTTACACTTTCTGTCTTAAACCGTTCCACCAGATAGGTGAGACCATTACTTGCTGAATCCAGATAAGGATGATCAATCTGCGCTGGATCTCCCATGAGGACAATTTTACTTCCTTCCCCGACTCGGGATACGATTGTCTTCACTTCATGTTTGGACAAATTCTGCGCTTCATCAATGATGATGAACTGTCCAGGTATGGAACGGCCACGAATATAAGTGAGCGCCTCAACTTGGATATTGCCCATACCCAGCAATATTTTCTCAATGTCCCCAGCCTTTTTCGTATCGAACAGAAATTCCAAATTATCATAAATCGGCTGCATCCAAGGCCGAAGCTTCTCTTCCTTCTCCCCTGGCAAGTACCCGATATCCTTCCCCATTGGCACTACTGGCCTTGCAATGAGAAGCTTCTTATACTTGCGCTCATCTTCCACCTTCATGAGGCCAGCTGCAAGCGCCAACAACGTCTTGCCTGTACCTGCCTTCCCTGCCATAGTGACAAGGGGAATATCGTCATTGAGCAGCAGCTCAAGCGCCATACGCTGCTGAGCGTTCCGTGCAGTAATGCCCCACACGGGATCATTACTGAGAAATAGCGGCTCAAGCTTCTTGGCGTCTGCGCTCACCTTGAGCAAAGCAGACTTACTCGTCCCCATGTTATCTTTCAAGATGACGAATTCATGCGGGTGAAATGACATATTGACATTTAAGCTGCGGATGGGGAGATGCCGGAAGGAATAAAATTCATCGATCACCCCAGGATGAACGAATAAGGTTACGCAGCCATTGTATAATTCATCGCCAGATTGTACGGTACGATCCGACATATAGTCCTCTGTATGCAAACCCAATACATCTGCCTTGATCCGTACAAGCACGTCCTTGCTTACTAGTATGACAGTTGCTGGCTCGGATTTCCGTTCCTCCTGCTCTAAATGATAATTCAATGCCACGGCCAAGATCCGATTGTCATTCGATACTTCCCCGAACATCTCCTGTACTTTAACAAAGCTGCGATGATTCAACTCCACCTTCAATGTTCCACCGTTGTGCAGTTTAACCCCCGAATGAAGATGGCCTACATCGCGAAGCCCGTCTAGCAAGCGGGAAACAGTACGGGCATTGCGCCCAATTTCATCTGCATTTCGCTTCTTCGAATCAATCTCTTCCAGTACAACTGCCGGGATAATCACTTCATTGTCGCCAAAAGCAAATAATGCGTTTGGATCATGCAGCAACACATTCGTATCCAGTACAAAAATTTTACTCATACGATCTCCCTTTCAGTTCGCATGCCCGTACTTGCACCACCAGCGGACAGCCGCGCTCGGTGTTACATAAAAAATGCAGGCACCGCTCACACTATAGTCAGTACACATGCCGCACTACTTATTTGACCAACGAACAAAGAAAGGAACGATGAATTCATGCGTATGTTGCTAATTGCCATGCTTGTCATCGGACTCATCGCCGGATGCGGCAACGCGAATAAGCACGCTGCTACGAATAACTCCTCCAATCAAGTTAAGGCGAAATCGACGAATAACGGGAAACCAGTTATTCACGATCGGGAAGCCGTTCGCGAACACTTAACTTCGCTGGCTAGGAAGGTGCCGGGGGTTCGCAACGTTAACTGCGTCGTATTCGGCAATACCGCAATTGTCGGGATTGACGTCGATGCGAGCTTAGAACGCTCTCGAGTCGGAACTGTCAAATATTCCGTTGCAGAGGTTCTCAGCAAAGACAAATATGGCGCCCATGCACTTGTTACCGCAGATATCGATTTGAATCAGCGTCTTCATGAGATGACGGTTGATATTCGGCAAGGCCACCCTATCTCAGGCTTTACAGAAGAACTTGCAGATATTATGGGCCGCATCGTGCCGCAGATGCCAAGTGACGTCCAACATATTGATCCATCCCGCAATACAGACCAGCCTAAACTGAAAAAACAGATGTAGCTGCATGATTGCCGCACGGTCGCATGAAGACCGGACAAGCATATTGACGCACGAAAAGCCTAGTGGGGTTCCACTAGGCTTTTCGCATGAAGACATCGTCATATTCATGATCCAGCATTACAGCTGCAGATGGGCAATAGGTCGTCCCGATGCCTGTTTGATCGGATAACAGATGAGACCCTTGGGACATCTTATGTTGCAATGAGGGATTACCCATCATCAAAGCTTCGGACATCACTCAGACCTCCTCCACATCATAATTGCAGCTTTACTCTATTATATTAATGATGCTTCAAAAATTGCATACCCTTATCCACTTAGGAGCCAGGTTGGGTTGTATTCGCATGCTGCGAGTCCGCTCCGCCTTCTCCGGATAGGGTTGATTTCAATGATTTGCCGGCAAGTACATCCTTAATCGCCTGCTTGCCCTCTTCCAACTTCACCGTGTCCGGATAGATGTACGGGCTAACCCAATTCCCATCTACTGAAATGTAGTGGATGTTATCGCGGTTAATCCCTAAGTACGTAGAAATGGAGCTGCGAATTTGGTCAGGTGTCATATCAATTTTAAAGTTATCAGCCATCGCATCAATAACGCCTGTTACCTTTGTTAGACCGCCAAGCGATTGCATGTTGCCGACGATTTCCTTCAGCACTGCATTCTGGCGGACGTTGCGATCCGCATCAGTCGTACCCTTCGTCATTGGACGGCAGTTCGATTTGCGGTAGCGAACGAAGTCAAGGGCGTTCTTGCCATCGAGCGTTTGCTGGCCTGTCTTCAGCTTGATATGGGTTCCATCTGCATTATCGTTATAGCACATATTCTGATCCACGTTCACGTTGACGCCGCCGACTGCATCCACGACATCAGAGAAGCCTTGGAAGTTAATCACTGCGGCATAGTCGATCGGCATGCCCATATACTTGCCAAGCATCAGTTTCATCTCATCTTCTGGAGTAGCGCTGTCCAGCTTGCCTTGCTCCTTAAGTGTGAAGAACTTCGGATAATAATGATTTAGCTTATCCGGATGATAGCCGGGCAGTTCGAAATACGTATCACGCGGCAAAGAAACAAGCACCGCTTCCTGTGTTTCCGGATGCATTGCGCCGACCATGACAACATCAGTACGACGTCCAGGCAGCTCTGGCCGATAGTCGATACCGAGCAAGATGAAGGAAAAAGGCTCCTTGTTCGGTGAAAGCGTATCTTGCACCGTTGAACTGCCGCCGCCCTGTTTAGCAACTGTAGAAATATCGTTCAACTTGTTGTTCGCATACCAAGCAAAATATCCGACAATGAATATAACGACAACAGCTGCAATAAGCGCGGTGATAAGGGTCACCTTCAACCATTTCGGCATCCCTCGCTTCTTCGTGGAAGACTTCCCTTCGGACGGCTTCCTCTCAGGCGACTTCCGCCGTTTCTGCTTCGTTCTAGGTGGCAATGGTGTCGATGAATTCATATCTTACCTCACTTACTCATTATATTTCGGATTCGCTTCGATGTCCTGCCATAATCGCTCTGCATCTTCGCGGTCGAATACTTCTGTACTCATTTCTTCGTCCCGCCAATACGTAATGACATATCGCTCATCCGATCCATCCAAGCAAGCCTCGAAGGAGGTCAGTTGATGATCCTCCTTCAAGATTGTCTCAAAAAATTGTACCGTCTCCTTCGCTGCCCCATCATCCGGGCGCTGCTCAGACACAATATGAATTTGCAGCCAATTGAATAGTGCAACTTGCAGCTTCATCATCCGGCCTTCTCTCCCCTTTGCGTGTCGGTGATGGTGATAACGATGACGCACAATCCATTAGTTCTTTGAATCTGTCGCCTTCTTGCGGCGAGCTTCCATAAAATAGCGAATACGTACCATGAACATTAAAGCGACCGCGACAAACAAACATTGAATGATTGGCAGCTTGTCTATTTGGAAGATGAGCAGAACAAACGCACCCAATCCCATCAGCAAATAGATCAGTACCTCCTTCAATATCGGGAGTTTCTGC
>NZ_JMDX01000258.1:0-7601 GCF_000935845.1 Paenibacillus sp. E194 | reverse complement strand
AAAAAAGCAATGAAGAAATCGCTGTAATAGGTTATTCGTGCCGCTTCCCAGGTGACGCTTGGAATCCTGAAGGATTCTGGCATGTATTGGCTAACGGGTTAGATACCGTCGCAGAAATCAAATCAGATCGGTTTGATTATCGTCTCTACTACAGCGATAACCCTGACGAAGAAGGGAAAATGATAACCAAAAACGCATCACTTTTGCGTGATAATATAAAAGAATTTGATAATATTCATTTCGGCTTATCCGCCATAGAGGCTGCCTCAATAGATCCGCAGCACAGGCTCTTATTAGAGGTCAGCTGGGAGGCTATGGAGAATGCAGCTCTGAATATAGAAATGCTGAAAGGAAGTAAGACAGGTGTATTTATCGGAATCAGTTCTTGTGAATATGCCAATGCCGAATTGTATTCAGGCGATGCGACCGATATAACGCCTTACTCTATGGTGGGAGCCTCACTTGGATCGGCAGCAGGAAGAGTATCGTACTTTTATGATTTCAAAGGACCTGCGGTGACTTGTGATACGGCTTGTTCGTCTTCCATTTCAGCATTGAATATGGCCGTAGACAGTTTGAGGAATAACCAATGCAACATGGCCATTGTTGGAGGCGCTAATCTAATACTCACACCAGAGACATTTATAGGACTATCAAAATTCAATGGGTTAAGTAAGGATGGAAAATGCAAGGCTTTTGATCATGAGGCAGATGGTTTTGGAAGAGGAGAGGGCTGCGGTGTCATTATACTGAAAAGGTTAAATGATGCTAAACATGCAGGCAATGAAGTCGCAGCACTGGTAAAGGGTATCGCGATCGGACAGGATGGTAAGTCAAATGGCTTTACAGCTCCGAATGGATTGTCTCAACAAAGAGTAATCAACCAGGCACTTCATAATGCGAAAGTAACAGCGGATGATATCGATTATATTGAGACGCATGGAACGGGAACTGCATTAGGTGATCTGATTGAAGTCGAAGCTCTTTCAGAGGTTTTTAAGAGTAAAAAAGACAATATTCTGATCGGATCTGTTAAACCTAATGTTGGACATTTAGAAGCTGCTGCTGGGATGGCCGGACTGATTAAAGTTATTTCTTCTCTTGAAAACAAAAAACTCCTGCCCAACATTTATCATAAGAACCCCAACAAGAACATTTCATGGGATAAGGTAAGAATCGCGGATAAGCTTATGGACTGGCATAAGCCTGACGGGGTTAGAAGAGCAGGTATCAGTTCATTTGGGTTTAGTGGAACCTTGGCGCATGTCATCCTTGAAGAGCCTCCTCAAGACAAGGGGGAACAATTGGACGAATTACCGAGTCATCTATTGACCTTATCAGCAAAAAATGAAAAGGCTCTAAAAGAGTATGTAAGCTCCATCAAGAAACAGTTGTTACAGGATGAAAGCTCCATAAGAGATATCACGTATACGTCAAACATTAGCCGTTCGTTCTTGAACTACAGATTCTCAGCAGTTGGCAAAAGCAAAGAGGATCTGTTAGCTAATATGGATCAGGTACTAAACAATACCGACAACGAGATTTTGATCCAAAAAAGTACGGGTAACAATAAAAAATAGCCTTTTTATTTACAGGCCAAGGTTCAATCTACGAAGGCATTGCTAAAGAGTTTTACACAACATCACGTATATTCAGAGAAACGATGAATCTGTGTAATGAAAAGTTTAAAGCAATACTGGGCCTATCGATACTTGATGGAATTTATGGGGATGATGCAACGCTGCTTAGTAGACCGCTATATTCACAAGCGATTATATTCTCCATTGAGTACGCGTTAACCAAACTTTGGGATAGCTTAGGTGTTAAACCAACCATTGTCATTGGTCATAGTATCGGTGAATATGCTGCAGCATGCTATGCAGGACTAATAAGCTTGGATGATGTCATCCTGATGATTGCCCAGCGTGGAAGAATGATGGAGTCCATTGATGTGGAAGGCAAGATGGTCGTCATCCTTACGAATGTGGAGTACGTAAGAGCTGCATTGGAGGAAAGCGGATGCAAAAATGTTTCGATTGCTGCAATAAACGCACCTGACAATGTTACGATATCGGGCCGAAGTAATGAGGTAGATATCGTTATTGATACCCTGATAGCCAAACACAGAGTCTTTTATAATAAGCTCAAAATTCCTCATCCCTACCACTCCTCGCTGATGAAGGATTATGAAAACATGTATGAGAATAGCATTGGCGATATTGCATTTTCCAATCTACAGATAGCGATGATATCCAGCATTACCGGTAAACTGGAAAACGAGGAGTTACTAGGTGACAGAAAGTACTGGGTGGAGCATCTATCCAAAACGGTTGATTTCCAGAGTGCCGTTCTAGAAGCAAAACGACTTGGTGTGGATATCTTTATTGAAATTGGGGGAGACGCAACCCTGAGGGGGCTGGCTAACCAATGCATTAATGATAACGACATCCTGTTCATATCTTCCATGAGAAGAGAAGCGGAAGACTATACCCAATTCTTTAACTCCGTTTCTGATCTGTTTATGAACGGAATGGATCTAGATTGGAATTCATTCTATAAATCCTACAGCAAAAAAAGAGTAATGCTTCCAAATTATCCATTTCAAAAGAAGGAGCTCTGGAAAGAGGTAAAAAGAATGGATCGTAATGCAGGTGATAAAGAGAAAGCAACGGAATTAGTCATGGAGATAAAAGAACTTCCTCAAATTTTACAACAAACGCAGCTTTCACTTTCACAAACGTCTCAAAATAGTACCAGTAATTTGAAATCTAACTATAAGGAGAAAGTTAAATCAGAATTAAAAGAAATCATAAAAGTGCTGACCGGGTTAAAAGTCGAAGAAATCGAAGATGACCTGAACCTGCTTACACTTGGTTTTGATTCTCTAGTGCTGATACAGCTCAATAAACAAATTACGAATAAATTTAACATTTCAATCACATTAAATGAGTTTTTTATTAACCTGGATACAGTTGAAAAGATAACCGAGCATATCAGCAAGCACGTTGATTGGCCGACAGACGATAACCAAACTATTTCAGAACCTGTGAACGATGAGAATCTGAATACAATATCGGATGCCGAGCCAGTACATAGCTTAACAGCGACGAGTAAGGATCAAAGTTCCCCGTTGAGTGCGCTTGATGACATGGGTGCGATACAGAATATCTTTACGAAGCAAATGGAAATTATGGAGGAACAGCTTGGTATTTTAAAGAATCTAACGAATCTAACGAATCTAACGAATCTAAGTAATGTAAGCACTCCTCAATTGACAGATCACAAGCTGTCAAGCGTAAAGCATGATCAGGTCAGTGTGAGCATCCCGAAAGCAGCCTCACTGACGGCAGATACAAAAAGCTACTATGTTCCCTACAAAAAACTGGATTTAATCGATAATGAGAATTTTAATGATTTACAGTTAACCTATATTCGGAACATAGAGAAAAAATATACACGCTATTCCCAAAAGTCTAAAGAGAATATTCAAAGATATAGAAAGGTATATGCCAATAATCGAAATGTAGCGGGATTTAGACCTGTCATGAAAGAAATGATATATCAGATTGTCGCTGAAACCGGGCAAGGGGCAAAGCTTCGCGACATAGATGGAAATAACATCATTGATTTAACGATGGGCTTTGGTGTTAACCTGCTTGGCCATAACCCGAGCTTTATCGATAAAGCATTAAGGGATGAACTCGATAGAGGAATGCCTCTGGGTCCAATGGGAAGGCTGGCGGGTACCGTTGCAGAACAGATAAGTCAGCTCACAGGCGTGGAGAGAGTGGCCTTTTATAACTCAGGAACAGAAGCCAATATGGTGGCTGTACGAATAGCTCGTGCAAGTACAGGCAAGAAGAAGATTGTAACTTTTGCAGGCTCCTATCATGGTACCTTTGATGGCTTGCTTGGATTATCTTCCATTGGGAATGATGGCAGCCTGACGACGATCCCTTTAGCGCCAGGAATTATGGATAGCATAGTAAGTGACTTAGTGGTACTGAATTACAATCAAGAGGCTTCATTAGAATATATAAGAAATCACGCAAATGATATAGCTGGTGTCTTAGTTGAGACCGTTCAAAGCAGAAAACCTGATGTTCAGCCCAAGGAGTTCCTTAAGAAATTGAGGAAAATCACGGAAGAGAATGATATTGCACTCATATTCGATGAGATCATTACTGGTTTTAGAATCTGTGCAGGCGGAGCTCAAGAGTATTTTGGCATCAAGGCAGATATCGTAACCTATGGCAAGGTCATTGGTGGTGGAATGCCTATCGGGGTGGTATCTGGTAAGTCAGAGTTTCTGGACTGTATCGATGGGGGCATGTGGAGCTATGGTGATACATCGGTTCCGCCTTGTGAGGAGAAACGAACATTTGTAGCAGGGACTTTCTCTCACCATCCATTGGCCATGGCTGCGGCTCATGCTTCATTGACCTATATCACAGAGAACAAGGACACGCTTTACGACAGGCTGAATAAAAAAACGAATGATTTTGTGAATCGGGTAAACGCTTATTTTGAGGCTAATCAAGTCCCAATAAAAGCAGTTAACTTCGGTTCATTATTCAGATTTGTGTTTCGAGGAGATTTTGAAATATTCTTCTTTGGTTTATTGGAGAAAGGGGTTTATGTCTGGGAAGGACGGAATTGCTTCTTTTCTACCGAGCATTCGGATGAAGATATCGAGTATATATTTAATGCCATAAAAATGACTATTGAAGAGATGAGTCAAGCTGGCTATTTGGGTAAATCCCCCTTGAGCCAATGTACAATCGAACAGGTTAGTCCCACCAAAATGGAAGTACGGCAGCCCGTTGTGCCCATGTCATTAATCCAACAACGACTATATACGTTAAGTTCAATCAGCAAAAATGATCCATACAACATGGTGAACGTATTAAAGGTCAAAGGGATGCTGGATCGTCATAAATTTGAGAGTATCTTTAATGAAGTCATTAATCGTCATGAGAGCTTGCGAACGCGCTTATTTGTTGAGGATGGGGAATTTAAACAGGAGATACTTGAGCATGTGGACTTTAAGATCGACGTAGTCAAAAAGGACATCCAAGAGAATATAGAGGATTTAATTGAAAAATTAGTTACACCATTTGATCTATCAGAAGCTCCTTTGTTTAAGGTCATTTTGATCAATGAGGCAGACAATGAGGGCACGCTAATTTTTAATTTTCATCATTCGATAGCAGATGGAATTTCGATGAACATATTTGTGAAAGAATTTATGCAATTGTATGCAAATGAACGTCTTCTACCGGTAGACAAGCAGTATAGAGATTTTGTGGAATGGGAAACTCAGTACATGCTGTCGAACGAGAAGAAGCAAAGTGAACAATACTGGCTAAGCAAGTTATCGGGAGATATGAATGCACTGAAGTTGCCAATCGATTTTCCGGTAGGGGTAGAGTCAGATTTTACGGCAAATACAGTCCATATGAAGCTTGGTTCAGAATTGGTTCACGATTTGAAATTAGTATCTAAGCGCTATAAGTGCTCATTGTTTATGTTATTAGCTGCAGGATTTAATCTTTTGCTTAAAAAACTGACTGGAAATGATGACATATGTATAGGCACCCCTGTGACGAATCGAGCAGATGGAGCTTTTAATGAAAGTATCGGTATGTTCACGAACACGATTGTCCTTAAAAACAATCTATCGGATGATAAGACATTCAATGACTTTGTAAAAGAAGTAAACAAAATTGTTTAGAAGCTTATTCCCATATGTATTATCCGTACAACTTTCTGGCAAGTCTCATTAAAAAAGCGAATAATAGTAGAGAAGGCTTCCTTAATGTCAGGTTTGTCTATGAAAAAACGGATGAACGAGTATTAACGATAGATAACTTAGAGATTGCAGCATATGACTATAAGATCAAATTATCTGATTTTGATTTTGTCATTGAAATTCTTGAGGAAAATGGCTTATTTCATATTGGCATGACTTATAAAACAAGCCTATTTAAAGAAGAGACTATCGAAAAATGGGGCCAATACTATAAGAGCATCTTAGAGTTTATTACCCATAACGATAATAACGACAACTCTATTCTTAAACTCAAGGATTTTGCGGGCATCGAACTAGACGAAACAGACAAGCCTATTTCGGACGGACAACCAGATCGTGATGCATTACCAGTGCTTACAGATCGTGTCGGCACAGGTTTAAGCTATGAGGCTCCGCGTAATGAAATAGAAGAGGTGCTTGCTAAAGTTTGGGAGAAAACTTTGGACTCAAATCCAATTGGCATTAACGATGACTTCTTTCAAATGGGTGGAGATTCAATTAAAGCTATTCAGCTTATATCGCGTGCCAGAGCAAAAGGATACAGCTTTGACGTTGATCATTTATACAAAAACCCAACGATTAAGCAGCTAGTAAAATTTGTAGAGCAGCAGCACACCAAGCATGGTCAGGAACCGTTAGCTGGAGAAGTTAAATTAACGCCCATCCAAAGGTTGTACTTTGAACAAAAAGGTAAGGATCAATATCACTGGGGCCAGGCGAAGATGTTATATAAGGCCGAGGGCTTTAAGGTTAACATCATAAAGGAAGTGTTTAATAAATTACTCGCTCACCATGATGCATTAAGAATGGTGTATAAGAATGATAACGGCAATGTCGTTCAAATCAATCGAGGTATCGAACAAAGTCTGTATGACTTGAATGTATATGAGAATGTATCAGATCAAGAAGTTACAGCAAAATGCATGGAGCTTCAAAGCCACATTGATCTTGAAGAAGGGCCGTTGGTTAAACTGGGCTTATTCAAAATGAACGCAGGGGACAAATTATTAATTGTTATTCATGGGCTTGTAATCGATGAGGTATCTTGGGGAATTGTGCTAGAAGATTTCGCAAACGCTTACATGCAAATGGAAAAGGGATTAAACATCGTTTTTGCTGAGAAAACGATATCCTTCAAGGAATGGTCTGACAAACTGAATGAATATGAAAACTCCTACAGTGTGAAGAGACAGGCTGAATATTGGAAAAGCTTATATGACACAGACATCAAAAAATTGCCAAGGGAGAGAGGTAAACTTGCATGGAATTGAACAAACAAGTTCAAGAGCTTGGTGTACAAGTTACCGGAGATTTACTGGAACAGATCAATAAAGCATACCACACAAATTTCCTTGATATTTTATTAGCTGCCTTAGCCCTGACGATTCGTGACTGGACAAAAGAAGAGAATACATTGATTAGCTTGATTGGCCAGGGTAGGGAAGAATGGTTACGGCCTATGGATATTAGCAGAACCGTAGGGAGTTTCCGTACACAATTTCCAGTCGTTCTTAAAGCTTACGATGATCTCGGTGATACGATCAAACATACGAAAGACATGCTGCGACAAATTCCGAATCAGGGAAGGTTCTATGAAATCATCAAGTATGTGTCCAACGCAGACTTGAACCATGTAGAACCTGAAATTAGATTCAATTATGTATGTAAAATAGATCAGGATACAAGAGAAAATGGACTCGAAATCACGAATCTTGGTTACGGAGACTACTCCTCCAAGCCTCTTATAAGCACACATTGTCTGGATATCGAAGCCATACTCATTGCAGAC
>NZ_JMDX01000257.1:0-7614 GCF_000935845.1 Paenibacillus sp. E194 | reverse complement strand
TTGTGGAAATCGTAGATGGAATGGTGTCAGATCGAGATCGAGTTCTAGCATTACAAGCTGCCGAACTCGATCTGTTTGCTTTTATCGAAAAGGATAGCAAGGTTCGACAAGGTTCGAGATTGAATCGATGATTGAATTGCAGCCAGTTCTTACATTCAATCCTTACATTCTTGATCCTTACAGCCAATCGTTGAAGCGGCGGATATACCATTTCTTAACGGACTGCGTCAAAATGCAGTAACCGAGCAGAATAGCAGCCAGCCAAGGGAAATACGACAATGGCAGCGGCACTAGGCCAATCCCTTCTCCGAACTCGGAGAACGGAATCATAATGCCTGCCAGCATAATGAGCCCCGTCAGCAGCATGACAGGAAGGCTCGCCCGACTCTGGATAAACGGCACCTTCTCCGTACGGATCATATGCACGATCAAGGTCTGCGACAGCAGCCCCTCAATGAACCAACCCGAATGGAACAAAGCTTGATCTGCAGGAGAATTCGCAGCGAAGACGAACATCATCAACCCATAAGTGAGGAAATCGAAGATTGAACTTGTTGGCCCGATGAACAACATGAAGCGGCCAATCGACTTCGCGTCCCACGTACGCGGCTTCTTCAAGAACTCTTTATCCATGTTGTCCCACGGAATCGACAGCTGCGACACATCATAGAATAGGTTCTGCACAAGCAGATGCAGCGGCAGCATCGGCAGGAATGGCAGGAACAAGCTCGCGCCGAGCACACTGAACACGTTGCCGAAGTTCGAGCTGGCCGTCATCTTGATGTATTTGATCATGTTGCCGAACGTGCGGCGACCTTCGATGATCCCTTTCTCCAGCACCATAAGCGACTTTTCGAGCAGAATAATATCTGCCGATTCCTTCGCAATATCCACCGCAGTATCAACCGATATGCCAATATCCGCTTCCTTCAAAGAGATTGCATCGTTAATGCCGTCCCCCATAAATCCGACCGTATGCCCCTTCGCCTGCAGGGCACGAACGATCCGCGCCTTCTGCATCGGATTCAGCTTCGCGAAGACCGTCGTCTTATCGGCCAGCTCGGCAAGCGCCGTATCGCTCAACTCATCAATTTCCTTGCCTAGCACAATACGACCTGTGTCGATGCCAACATCGCGGCACACCTTGCGCGTCACCGCATCGTTATCTCCAGTCAGCACCTTCACAGCTACCCCATGCTCAAGCAGCGCTGCAATTGCAGGGGCCGCACTATCCTTCGGCGGATCCAGGAAGCCGATATAGCCAACGAATACAAGCCCTTGCTCATCAGCAGCACTATAGGATTCACGGGAGCTTCCATCGTGCAGCACCTTAATCGCTACGCCAATGACGCGAAGCCCATCTTCGTTCATTTCATTCGCTTTGCGCAGCAACTGCTGCTTCATGTCCTGTTCCAAGCCAACGACCTGTTTGCCATCAAGCATGGAATCACTGATTGAGAGCATCTCCTCCATTGCGCCTTTGCAGATCAGAACATGTTCCCCTTGCTTTCTAGACAAGACCACAGACATCCGTCTGCGATTGAAGTCAAATGGAATCTCGTCGACCTTCGTATAATCCAGATCCAGACCCGCAAGGCCACGCTCTTCTGCCCGCTCTACGACCGCATGGTCGAGCAGATTGCGGAGCCCTGTCTGATAACGGCTGTTCAAGTACGCGTACCGAAGCACTTGTTCACTTTCTTCCCCATGGATGTTCAAATGCTTCTCCAGTATAATTTTGTCCTGCGTCAAGGTTCCTGTCTTATCCGTACACAGCACATTCATCGCGCCTAAGTTCTGAATCGCATTGAGCCGCTTCACGACTACCTTCTGGCGCGACATCGCCATCGCACCCTTCGCCAGATTCGACGTCACAATGACGGGCAGCATTTCCGGCGTTAACCCTACTGCGACTGACAATCCGAAGAACAGCGCATCCCACCAGTCGCCCTTCGAGAATCCGTTGATGAAAAAGATAATCGGCACCATCACCAGCATGAAGCGAATAAGTATGAAGCTGACACTGTTGATGCCGCGCTCGAAGCTCGTCATGGGCCGTGCTCCGACCAAGCTGTGCGCCATCGCGCCGAAGTACGTTTGCGAGCCTGTCGCAATGACAACGGCCGTCGCAGAGCCGCTGACAACCGTCGTCCCCATGTATGCCATATTATCTAGCTCCAACGCCTGCTTAGCTGTCTTAATCGCCTTAATGCGGCGCTGTTCAGGCAAGACCCCAATATCCCGCTTCTCTACCGGCATCGCTTCTCCAGTCAGCGCCGACTCCATAACAAGCAAGTCCTTGGCAGACAGAAGGCGGATATCTGCAGGAATGAGATCGCCTGCCGCGAGCCTTATCATATCTCCAGGAACGAGCTGCTCCATATCAATCTCACGGCTCTGCCCGCCGCGAATAACTGCAGCTGTCGTCTTCACCATCGCCTTCAGCTTCTCCGCTGTGCGCAAAGAGCGGAATTCCTGCGTGAACGTAATGATAATGCTGATCGTAACCATTGTCGAAATAATAATAACGGCCTCTGTATCATCCGTAAGCGCCGAGAATACGTCCAGACCGAGCAGAACAAGAATGAACGGATTCTTGAAGCATCGCAGCAGCTGAATGTACCAAGCAGGCGGCTTCTCATACGCAACCTGATTAGGGCCGTACTCCTCCAAGCGGCGCATTGCCTCCATCTCGTCCAAGCCGTACGGCTTCGTCTTCAACTCTTCCAGCACATCATCAACATGAGACTCCGATGCCTCGATGAGACGCTGTTCCAGCTTCGCATTTTCCTTATCTGCATCTCTGCGCGACACATATTTAGGCCATTTACGCTTAACTTGATTAACTTTCATTTCCATAGTGAATTCCTCCTTCTCATGCACCAAAGTACGCAAAAAGACCTCCCTGCCTACAGGGAGGTCTGCATGACCCGAACCTTCATTTCCTTGCTGTCTGCATGCGCATACTTCTTCCGCACAAGAGGGGAATCCCTCATCTTTTTACGGATGTCACTCGCTTGTGGATATGCTCCATACCAGCAGACTTCGAATATCCAAGTTCTGAGTACTCCATGTACAAACGCACATACGAGTACCCCTGCTGCCGATATGACATGATCTTCGATCACCAATCGAAGCTGTCATTCTCCACAAATATACAGCCGTTACGGTCGGGTTGAACGAATTTCATCGCGGAGTAACGGAAGTGCAGTACTTCTGAACGGCACTTCCATTTCCTCACATGACGAAATAAGCCATCCCATGTATCGGTGTCGGCAAGTGAATAACGCATAGGAAAGCAAGGAGAATCCAGGTTCTCCCGTTCCAAGGTTTCACAAAGCTATGCAATTGTGTCTTCGGACTCGGGCTTCCGTCCATGCGTAATCACCGCCTTTTCCTGTCTAATTGATTCATCATACGAAAAAAAACCCTTCGGCTCGCCGAAGGGTTACGCATGCGCAAATAAAGAACTGGGATATTGCCTATCCCGTTCCAGCCCTCCTCGTCGAGCTTCAGCACTATACAACGTAAAGGGATTCATTCCCTTAGCCACCTTAAGAAGAGCCTTAATCCGACAATTCCTGTTCTACCCATGGGCATCTCTCGATATTTCTGGGCAGTGGCCTCTGTTCGTATAGGAGCCTCACCTAACAAAGCTTAGATTGTTTTTCCTCATACAATGTATTACGGCACTTCTCGTTTGTCAACCGCAAGACTCCAAAATTTTTTTTACACTCATGCTGTAGGATTCCGTCATTTTCAGTTGTTTTTCCATTACGCTGTGTGCTATACCGCATCCGAATCCATAGATCGGCGAAAGGAGGAGGCCCATGATACATTTCCATCAAATCAATAAGCATTACGGCAGCTTTCATGTGCTTAAGGACATTAATTTATCGATCAAGCAAGGGGAAGTCGTTGTCGTCATCGGCCCAAGCGGTTCGGGGAAAAGCACTTTGGTTCGCTGCATTAACCGGCTCGAAACGATTACCGACGGCGAGCTCATTGTCGACGGGATACGCGTAAACGACAAGTCTACTGACATTAATCGACTGCGGCGCAATATCGGCATGGTCTTCCAACACTTCAACCTGTATCCGCATAAAACGGTGCTGCAAAATATTACACTCGCCCCGATAAGAGTAGCAGGCATGTCCAAACAAGAAGCAGAGGAAGCAGCAAGACTGTATTTGGACAAAGTTGGCATTGCTGATAAGGCGAGTGCCTACCCCTCTCAGTTGTCTGGTGGTCAGCAGCAGCGTGTTGCAATTGCGCGAGGACTCGCGATGAAGCCCAAAATTATGTTGTTCGATGAGCCTACATCGGCACTCGATCCCGAGACTATCGGAGAAGTGCTCGATGTCATGAGGGCGCTTGCGAAGGAAGGCATGACGATGGTCGTCGTTACCCATGAGATGGGCTTCGCCAAGGAAGTAGCAGACCGCATCGTGTTCATGGATCAGGGAAGGATTGTTGAAGAAGCAGAGCCTGTTTCCTTTTTTACAAAACCGCGCGAAGAGCGTGCCCAGCTATTCCTCAGTCGGATACTGAATCACTAACTGATAAACGATGAAAAGGAGTGTATATCCCATGAAACGTTGGATGAAATTGATGAGTATGACAATCGTAGCTGCCTTTATTGTAAGCGCTTTATCTGCTTGCGGCAATCAAGCCTCTGAAGGAGAAAACGCCCTTGCAAAAATCAAAAATAGGGGCAAAATTATTGCTGGCGTGAAGTATGACCTGAACCTATTTGGACTGAAAGACCCTGCCACCGGAAAGGTGCAAGGCTTGGACATTGATATTGCGAAACAAATTGCCAAAAAAGTGCTGGGCAATGAGGATGCGATCGAGTTCATGGAGGTGACATCGAAGACACGGATTCCGATGCTCAAAAATGGCGACATAGACTTCATTATCGCAACCATGACGATAACCGACGAGCGCAAAAAAGAGATTGATTTCTCGGATGTATATTTTACAGCCGGCCAATCCCTGCTTGTCCCTGCTGACAGCCCCATTAACTCGATTAAGGATTTGACCAATGATTCCAAGGTGCTCACAGCTAAAGGCTCTACATCCGCCAAAAACATTCGCGAATCTGCACCTGACGCGCAAATTCTGGAGTTCGAAAATTATGGAGAAGCCTTTACAGCCTTGAAAGCAAAACAAGGCAATGCGTTGACGACTGACAACGCGCTGCTGTATGGGATGGCTCAACAGGACAGCAACTTCCGCGTCTTGGACGAGACATTTACAGAAGAGCCTTACGGCATCGGTATTCGCAAGGGAGAAGCAGAACTCGTCAAAGCCGTGAACGACACCTTGAAAGAGATGAAGGAGAACGGTGAATACGACAAAATGTACGAGAAATGGATCGGCAAAAAGCCAAACTAAAAGACCGTCATGTCCGTACGGATTCCGGTGAGGGGATAAGCGTTGGCCGCTCATCCCCTCTTTCGGGTTCATCCAGCCTACCAACGAGGGAGGAACATTGATGTTTATCAACTTTTCGATTCTTAGCGAGCATCTGGATCGCTACTTGATCGGGCTAGGAGGCACGCTGGCTGCCAGCCTGATTTCACTCGTGGCAAGCTTTATTCTAGGTGCAATCATCGCCGTATTTCGCATCACGCCCGTTAAGCCGCTTCAATGGCTTGGTACGATCTATGTTGAATTTATTCGCAACATCCCGCTGATGCTCATTGCCTTTTTTACACTGGTCGGGCTACCGCTCGTAATTGGCACCGTTCTTGTCCCATTTGTGGCGGGTCTTACGGCCTTGACCGTGTACACTTCTGCCTTCATTGCGGAAGTGATCCGTGCTGGAATTCAAGCAATCCCTAAAGGACAGATGGAGGCTGCTCGCTCTTCTGGACTCACCTATACACAAGCGATGTGGCATATCATCCTGCCGCAGGCCGTCAAGTTGGTTATTCCGCCGCTCGGCAACCAATTTTTGAACTTGGTCAAAAACTCATCCATCTTCACTGTGCTGTCCGCTACAGACATCATGTATCAAGCTGACTTAATCAATTCCGATACATTCGACACGTTTAGCACCTATATTTTTGCCGCGATGTTTTATTTGGTGCTGACGATTCCGCTCAGCTTCGGTATTCGTTATTTGGAACTTAAATATCAAGGTGTGAAGGGAGTCGAAGCATAATGGATTTCATTGGAGCGTTGTCCCCCGTTAATATGCAGTTTTTGCTGCAAGGCGCCCTCATCACCTTACAAGTCGCCATAGTGTCCATCATCATTAGCTTTATAATCAGCGTCATTGTCGGAACCGTTCGGTATGCCCAAGTCCCCATTCTAGGCAAGCTATTTGCCATCTTGGTGGAGATCATTCGTAACCTGCCTCTATTGTTGATCATCTTCTTTACGTATTTCGCCCTGCCGCAGATCGGGATTAAGCTGGATAAGTTCACAGCGGCCATAGTCGCGCTTGTTATTTTTGAATCGGCCATGATTTCTGAAATCGTACGGGTGGATTGAACTCAGTTGAAAAAGGACTCCTCGAAGCAGGACGCTCATCCGGGCTAACTATGACTCAGACGCTAAGGCATATTGTTCTTCCCATCGCGCTTCGGCGAATGGTTCCGCCCATCGTCAGCCAATTTATTTCGCTATTGAAGGATACCTCACTCGCCGTCGTCATTGCCCTGCCGGAATTGATGAACCATGTGCAGATCATTAATGGACAAAATATCAATTACGTCATTCCAACATTCTTGTTTGCCGCCCTGCTCTATTGCATAGTCAATTACTTGTTATCCATCGCCTCACGCAGGCTGGAGCACAAACATTCCTGAATATGGATAATTCCACAAGACAACATACCCTCTTTTCCGGTACGATAAGAAGAGGCGCCTAAGGCTGGTGCAGTATCGGAGCTTGCGGAAAGGAGTGTTCATATTCGATTGCGTGACCAGAGGCTGCCTATTTGGAGCATCATTTTATTGTCTACAGGACTGCTCGGTGAGATGAAGATCACCCCGTTTGGCGGTGATTTTCGCTTTTCACTCGGCATCATGGCCTACTTTTTTGGGCTGCTGTGGTTCTCGGTTCCCGTGCTTGCCACGGGCATCTCAGTAGGGGCATTCGTTGTAGTATTCCGGATCGCGCTTGGATTGCTGCTCTATGATATCCCCATTCCTCTTGGATTTGCACAGCACATGCCTGTGTTTTTTTACTACGTCACCTTCGCCGCCATCATCTCCCTGCTCAAGTTGAAAGCGAATGTGGAATATCATGTGAAGGTCGCGATATACGGCGCACTTGCCGATATGGCATCCAATGGCGTGGAGCTGCTCGTTCGCATTGCCTCGGGCACTCCGTCCAACATGAGCTATCAGGAATACCTGCTCATCATTCTCGTTGGCCTGCTGCGCAGCTTCTTCGCCGTAGGTCTGTGCAATATGCTGGCTATTCGACAGGTTCGGGCACAGGCAGAACAGCGACGTCTGGAATTGGAACGTCTCATGATGATCAATTCCGATCTGTTCGAAGAAGCGTTCTATTTACGCAAGTCCATGTCCCATATTGAAGAAATTACGCGCGAAAGCTATCGGCTGTATCAATCGCTCAAGCAGCGGCTCTATGCAGATG
>NZ_JMDX01000256.1:0-7635 GCF_000935845.1 Paenibacillus sp. E194 | reverse complement strand
GACGCCGGCACTGTTATCCCATTTCCGCTCGCTAATCTGGATCATCGGCTCAATCGCGTCCCCCGCCTTGTCGCCGATGAAGAGGAACACCGTCGGATAATGAATGCTGCTCTGGTTATCGTCCCGGCCGGTGAGTCGATCCTCGTCGCGCGCATATTCGGTTGCGAACCTTTCCACTTTGGTCTGCGTCATCATCTTATTTCAACTTTCTCCGAATGGCGTTCAGCTTGGTCGTCAACTGCTTGTAGAACTGGTACGTATCCTCGCCGTTCGCCAGCTCGATTTTCTCGTATTCCAGCCGCTCGCGCGCCTCTAGGAACGCCGTGTACAGCTCATCCAGCTTCGCCAGCAGCGGATCGACATCCTCCGTTGCCGTCATCTCGGCGGCGCGGCGGGTCGATTTGCGCAGCAGCGGGCCGCGATGCTTCTCATCCAGGCCGCGGAAATGCTCGTATACCTCGTACTCGACATAATCCCGGCTCTTCATCAGATTGACGAACGGCTCCCACGCTTCCTCTTCCTCGTCGCGGTCATATACATAGAGCGCGCCTTTTTTTGCAGATCGTTCCGGTGTACATCGCTTCGATGAATTGATCCTGCTGCTTCTCCTCGTCCTGATGCTGGCCGAGCAATTGCTCGAACTCCGCCAACTTTGCCTTGATCGCTTCGTACTTGGCCAGCTCCTCACGCAGACGCGCGATAAGCTCCGGCGAACGGATCAGATTCTCCTTCGCCAGCTCCTCGCTGATGCTGCCGAAAATATCTTTGGTCTCAACCGGCTCCAAGCCCTCTTCGAGCAGCCGCTTCAGATCCAGGTATGCGCGCTTCACTTCCCCGAGATTCGGCTTCGCGGCCTGCAGCTGCATATCGTAGCTTGTGAGCATGTCCGTGAGGTTGAACGGCTTCGTGAAGACGACGGCATAGCGGTTGCTCGTATTGTCGTCCATCCCCTTCTCGATGACGGTCTTGAACCGCGCGCCCCGCTCGAACTCGGTGCGGACGCGGGCGTTGTATTTCTGCACCCGTTCGTTCCGGTACGTATCTCCCCATGATTGCTCCGGGATTGGGGAAGGAAGATACGTCCAGTTCGCCTTGTCGGTCTGCACGAGATGGCGGCCGATCCCTTCTTTGTCGAGAATCGTGCGCTCATAACTCTCCTCGTATACTTTGAGCGGCGTATAGACGAAGAGCGGCACCCCGTTATGCGTATTCAGCCAGAATATGCGGTTCTTCACCTCGCTCTCCTTGACGGTGAAGTTCGACTTGCCCACCGCATTGTTCTGGTAGTTGCGGATCCCTTTGAGAATGCTCGGCGCCTTGACGGGCACTGATACGAAGCCCCAGCGCGGAAAATGCAGATTGCCCGAGCTGTTGCTCAAATGGAACACCGGAACCGCCTCGTCATCCAGCTTGCTAGCGATCTGGCGCTCGACGAACTTATCGATCGACTCGTCGTTGCCGAACTTCATGACAAGGAACTCTTCCATGGATTGCGTAATCAGATCGCCGAACTTATCCGACAGGAAATCCGAAATCGATCTGACGATATCAAGCTCCTGCTCCTTGACCCATTGGTTCGAGTGATTCAGCAGTTCCAGCGAGAAGTCGCGGATCAGGTCGTCGACTTCCTTCTGATCCATAATGTTGCTGATCACTTTCGAGATGTCCGGTACGCTGACGATGTTCCAGTAATAGGTCCGGTTCCCCTTATGGTCGGCTTGCTCCTCGCCGTTGATCAGAATGTCGCCGTTCTTCTCGAAGATCGAGTTGAGCGCGTTCAATATTTCAGTAAATACGCTATAAATGCGGTTGTTCTCATGGTTCAGCAACTGATACAGATCTTCGTAGAATTCGATCATCTGCTCCGTGCGCTCCACATCGGCATGCAGCCAATATTCCTGAATTTTGGCTTCGATGTACATATTTTTCTTCTTGTCCTTGGAAATAAAGGCGCTCTTCGCATCGCCTAGACGCTCGCTCGCCTGCTCTTGTGCCGCCTCGATGTCGCGCGGAATATGATGCAGATTTTCGCGCAGCGTCTCGATGTAGGAGAGCAGCATTTTCAACAAGCAGAAGCCCTTCTCCGTGTTGATAAGACGAGACACATAGAACGGCCCCTGCTCCGGATGGAGGAACATCCGCCGGATCTGATCGGTGAAGCTGCCGACGATCTCGCCGGGAAGCTGCTTCTTCGCCTTGATGTATTCCTCGCGCGCCCGTGCTAGGAATGTCTGCTCCAGCTCTGTATCCATATTGACGACTTGCATTTTGATGACATTGTTATAGCTCAGGCGCTCGCTGTTCTCGAAGCCTGGCAGCGGCTCCGGCACGCGCGATTCGAACGTCTGCACCATCGTGTCGAGATCGACGCCTAGCTTGCGGGCGAACTTCTCGACCTCCTCCTGGCTCGGCGCCTTCTGGAACATCTTCTCCATCTTCTGGAACAGGCGGTACCCGAGATAGGTTGTCATCTCTTCGATCGGCAGGACGGCCGACGAAGCCCCGATGATGTTGTATTCGTAATTCGCCGGATACGCCCGGTTCATCTGGGCGATATTCGTGCGGATGTTGCTGATGTAATCGTGAATCGCGAATTCCTCGCCGGACTGCTTCTCCTCGCTCGCCATGAAGTTCGTGATGTTCTCCGCCGTCACGTTCATACAGTAGTCATACGCGTTCTCCAGCAGCTTCCCTTCCGTGTTCGTCGCCGAGATCAGATGGCACAGATTGAACGGTGACAGCGGAGAATTGACCGTCAAAATGTTGCCGTACTTCTGCCGGAAGCGCTCGCCGCGGCTATCGACGTTCATCCAGTAATCAAGCTCCTTGAGCGCAGCGTAGCCGTTCTTCTTGATATATTCGCGCGTATGCTCGCTTAGGCTCTTGTTCGACAGGTTCACGTCCGGAGTGAATAGATAGCCGAGCGTATTGACGCGATCGATGCCTGCCGAGCCATAATCCCGCTCGATAATGCCGCGCACGATATAGGCGATGTCCAAGAAGCAGCCGCTGCCGGTTCCGCCGGACAAGCCGGACAGCAGAAACACCATCAGCTTCTTGTTCGTGCCGACGGACAGCGTCTTAATCTTCTTGTCAATCGCCTGCACGACCTGATTGATCTTGGTGAACAGCAGCAGGCGGCCCGCCTGGCGCACGCCGGCGGCGCCGTTCATTCCGTCGGTGATGCTCAGCTCAGGGGAGAGCCACTCGGTAATATATGGCTCCAGAATGCTGCGGTTCTGCAGCAGCCCGCCTATCTCGGCGTTCGACAGCAGCACGAATTCATTGAGCGGATCGAGTCCGATGCCGCGGTATGTTTTGTTGCGATCCTGTTCATTCGTCTCGAATGCCAGGAACTCCACATTGTCCGGCTTCCCACGCTTCTTCTTCGAGATCGGATCCTCTGGCAGCTTGAATCTGCGATTGATCTGATACTTCAAGCGCAGCAGGGCGTCGATGCCGGTCCCTCCCAAGCCGATAATCAGGATCGGATTGTCGATCGTGTCGACGCGGATCTTGTCGCTGACGATGCCTCCGCCTAGCGATACGTCCAATTGCTGAATATGTTCTCTGACGATTGGTTTCATAAATGGATGTTCCTCCCTATCATTTCAAGTTCAAAAACGGGCTTGCGGAACGGTTCTACACGATATATTCAATCCAGACCGTTTTATCAACCTGTTGCAGCGGCACTGTAATCCGGTCGCCGCTCTTCATCTCCAGCCCTCTGCTCGCATCGACGGCGCGGCCCGATTTCTCAACTGTCCCAGCCGATCCGTTCTTGAGCAGTATGCGGTCGCTCTTGCCCGGCATAAACACCATCTTCTCGGTCTCCTTGAACTCAGGCGCCAACTGCAGCAGCTGGTGAATCGTGAATTTGCCTTTGAAGGCGGTCAACTTCTTATATTGCGGATAGGTCTTCTCTCCCGTATTCTCATCGCGGATCTCGATGACCATCTGGCCGACGAAGCCGCGGTTCGCCTTCTTCCATGCCGCGAGGAGGAACCCGGCGGCCAGAGCGAGGACGATGAGGACGATAGCCGCATAGACGATCCACGTCGGGAACGGCTTAGCCGCATCTCCTTCGCCTGCCCCTGCTTGAGCGGACGATCCGGCGCCCGCCGGCTTGGCGCTCACCTTGACCGGCTCCGTCTCCCGGTAGAAGCTCTTCTCCTCCGCCCTTACTATGATCTCGTAATCATGCTTGTCCTTCACCTCGAATTCCCCTTCGAAGCGGTCGCCCGCCTGAGCGAGGGGAAGATCGACCGTATCGCCGGTATCGAGATCCTTGACATTCAGCACGGCGCTCATGTTCTGGTACAGCGCATCATTTTGCAGCTTCTGGCCATTGCTGGTCAAGTAGGCGCCGATTTTGATTTTATCGCCTTTTTTATACGTTTTGGCCGAAATCGGGTCCATCGTCAGATCCAGATCATAGTTGAAGACGAGATTAATATCGATCTTGTCCTTATCCGCCCCCTTGACCTTCAGCTTCCAGTCGCCCTGGACCGGTTGGATCAGCTTCAGGAGCGAATAGCTATTCGAACGGGATAGCTGGACGTCATCGGAAGGAATCGCGACCTCCTTGCCGGACGGGTCGTACAGCTTCAATTCAACCGGCTTCGAGGACAGGATGGAAATATTGGCCTCCATGACGTTCGAATTCGGCACGTTCACCGTCACGTCCTGATAGCTCCCGTTCCCGGTGATCGGCTGGACCGGAACGATTTTCAGCTTCTGATGGCTGGCAAAAATCTCGCTCAATATTTGCGGAAGGTCGTCCGCCGACGATGTGACGAACGATTTGCCGTTCGTCTGCTTCGACAATTCGGCCAACGCTTCCTTGTTCAACTGCCCGTCGGCGTTCAGTCCGATCGTATAGATCGGGATGCCCTTTTGCTTCGCTTCTTTTACCGCCGCGCTCAGCTCCCGATCCGACTTCGCCTGCGTACGGCCGCTGTTCTTATTCAAATAGTTGTTGCCGTCAGCCAGCAGCACGATCATCGGCTCATGGGCCGGGTCGGCTCCCTGCTCGAGCACCTTGACGCCTTCCTTCACCCCGACCGCGATATCGGTATAGGCCCCGCGGTTCAATTGATCGATGAACTGCTTCAGATCCTCCTTGTCCTCCTGGGACTGAATTTCCAGCAGCGCTTTCTCGCGTTCGATTTTATCGGTATAAGCGACGATGCCGACTTTGTCGCCTGCGGAAGACAGCATATCGATGAACATCTTCATCGCTTCGTTGCCGATCTTGTCTGTATCGCTCGTATCCATCGAATTACTCACATCGATAACAAGCATGGCATCGATCTTCGAGGCCGCCTCGGCCGCCTGCGCTGCAGGCACCTTCCCGAGCATGGGCAGCAAGCCGAATGCCAGAGTGAATAACATCATGTAAGCAGCTAATTTTCTCCGAAGCATAATTGTACTCCTTTATCATAAAGTGATAGGTTAATGGCAGGCACACAAGCGCCACTGAAGAAGGCACTATCTTGTTATACCTTATAGTTATTAAGATTAGATGAACATTTTCTGAATTTTCTCGGCTTCCCCGCCACCATATCGTCTGAAATGACAATATATTTGTCGATTCTACCACCAATCTGTCATAATGATATAATCAGTAACTATAAAGTTCAACCTTATTCGACACTATGCAATAGGGACAAAGTCATACGAATGAAGGATGCCATTGTCGAAATTTGTCTAATCAGTATACGATACAAGGACACGCAGCATTGATAGTTTACTATGGGCTTGCGGAGCATATCCTATTACTCTAGTTTGCTGTTAAAAGGAAGGAACTCACTATGTTAACATACTGTTGTATCGCAATTTTGTTTCTATTTGTCGCCAGCCAGACCGTCCTCTATTGGGTTCGGCGGAAGACGACGCCTTCGCCGGCGGATATTGACGCCCGGCTTGTCTCTATTGTGAACGGAGAGAGCGGGAGATCGACATGAAAAAAATACCTGTCTATTTCAGACCGTACCGCAAGCCGAAGCAGCTCTATCATCTCGTGCATCGATGCGGCTCGTGTCAGGCATTCACCGCGCTGGAGGAAGATGTCTGTCCTGTCTGCGGCAAAACCTCGCTGCGCCCGATCGAACGGTACGCGGCCGCCCGGGTGAGGCGATCAATGCAGACGAAGCAGCTCTTCGCCCTGCTGCTTGGGCTCATCGGCATCCTGCTTAGCGACACATTCGGTCAGATGGCGCTCTGCGCCGCAGCGTCCATTCTGCTTATCGGCCTGCTCTGGTTCGTCCAGCGCAAGGCGAGGTCCGCCGAAGCCAGCCGCGAGCTGGACCAGCTGCTGCAGCGCGAGCAGGAGAAGCTGGCTCAGGATCTATACCGCGACTGGGAGCACGCCTTCTCGCATTGGGATGACGACAAGCAGCTCACCTACGAACTGCTGCGCCAGCTGCTGCCGTTAATCCGCAACGATACGATTCGGCTGCAGCAGTTGGCACTGCTTCATTACTTCGCACTGCGCAAAGATATGGAGCTGGAACTGGAACCGCTCTTGCTACAGCAATATGATCCGCTATTGGCCGATTACATCGGCGAGATCGCCAAAATCAAGCGGGAACTGATCAAGGACCGCACGTTCCAGTTCGTCATCCATTATGAGCCGGAAATTCTCGGGCTGGACAACGGCCAGGACATCCTGGCGGGCGTGGCCGGCGCGGCCGTACGCATGAAGCGTTACGTGCTCGCCTATCCGGGATTGGTACGGCGCTACGCCCATCGACTGCCGAAGGTGCGCTTGCTCCGGCTGCACCGGATGATGCGACAGCACCCGCATGAAAAATGGGATCGCATCGCCGACGAGGTGAACCGGATTGTGCGCGAGAAATACGAATGGGATCCTGACTTTCAGGACTCGGCCGGGAGAGGCTGATGTATATGACGATCCGAGACGTCCTGAACCCGCAGAATATGATGATCTTGTTATGCACTGCCGCGGTGGTAATAATTGGCTTCAAAGGGATTCAAATGCTGGCCTCAGTGCGGGCCGCAGACCGGATGCAGGAGCATTTCAGCCGGTTCAAGGATTATTTCGAGGCGCAACTGGAGGACGGCAAGCTGGAGGACAGCGGTGATGCATCGATCAAGGCGAATCTGCTGGCCAATCCGATCGTCACGGTCGATCCTGTCGAATAGCGAGGGCTTGTCATCCTCCTACTTCTGTAGGGGAATTCTTTATTTCTACTACATCTTCAATTGGTAAAAATATGTGTGAAACGTTGCTAAACTCTTTTTTCAACCGACTCAGGCCTACTGTGGACAAAAATCTCAAACCCAAGAAACAACGCAAGCGTAAAAACAAAGTAAGGCAAGAAGGGAGAAAAAGCTCCTACCACGACTCCAAGAAGAATCAAGCGTCTCGTGGAGTGGATGATGCGTCACACCGACAAGATTGACTATTGAAATTTCATATAACGATCTTATCTACGCTCCGAGAGCCTACCTCCTAGTTACGATGGATCGAACTTTGGAACATAAATAGTCAACCCTAGATCTTATCCATTTAAGTTTATTGCTTCGATTCGTTCTCTTAGCCTTTCGTGTAACGTCGCCTACTGCTCTTAATTTTTTTATCTTAATTCGAATTCTTCACATGCGATAACG
>NZ_JMDX01000255.1:0-7653 GCF_000935845.1 Paenibacillus sp. E194 | reverse complement strand
CCGCAGGGTATTTCCGCTGACGATCCATGCTCGCAATGGACTGATCCTCGAACTGGAGGCAGAACTTGAACAGTCAGCAACATAATCAGTGAAATGGACTTAGGAAATACAAGAATAAGAATGGCTCAAACACAATGTGGAGGTAATTGAATGGCAATCAACATTAAGGAATTGCTCGAAATCGCCGTAAATGCGGCTGAAGATAAGAAAGCGATGGATCTTATTGCGCTTGACCTGCAAGGCATTTCCCTCATTGCAGATTATTTCGTAATCTGCCACGGGAACTCGGATACACAAGTCCAAGCGATCACGAACGAAATTCGCAAGCGTGTGCATGAAGTAGGCGGACACGTGCGCGGTACAGAAGGATTTGACTCTGCACGCTGGGTTCTCATTGATTTGGGCGACGTTATCGTTCACGTGTTCCACCGCGAAGAGCGCGAGTATTACAACATTGAGAAGCTGTGGTCCGATGCGAAAGTTGTGGAATTGGCATGATTTGGGAAGCAGGGACAATTCAACGTTTAATAATCGACCGTGAAGTATCTCCGTATGGATATTTTTTGACAAACGGGGAACAGGACGTGTTGCTGCATTATACAGAGCTTACGGATAAAGTAGAGCCAGGCGATTACGTGGAAGTGTTTTTATATTATGACACGGAAGATCGTATAGCTGCGACAATGAAGCGTCCTTTATTGACACTCGGAGAGATTGCTAAGCTTACGGTAGCGGATATTCATCCGAAGTACGGCTGCTTCCTTGAGATGGGGATTGGGCGTCAGCTGCTGCTTCCGAAGGGAGAGCTTCCCGAGTTCGAACCGCTTCATCCGAAGGTTGGCGATGAGGTATACGTCCGGATGGAACAGGATCGCTACGGACGACTTATTGCACTGCCAGCTCGTGAAGATGATTTGGTTCCTTATATGTTCGCAGCTCCTGAGTCTTGGAACAACACATGGCGCGATGCGGTCGTGTACCGTGCCCTCAAGATGGGAACGTTCGTTGTCGTAGATGGCGCGCCTGTTGGAGAAGGTGTTATTGGATTCATTCATGAATCGCTCCGTCCGCGCCTGCTTCGTCTTGGTGAGTCTGTCCGTGTTCGCATTACGCATGTCCGTGAGGATGGGCGCGTGAATGTAACGATGGCAGAGCGTAAAGAAGTCGGCATGGATCAAGATGCTGAACGCTTGTTCACCTTCTTGAAGGAGCGCCCAAACGGCACAATGCCATATTCCGATGAGACGCCAGCCGATATTGTGAAGCAGCGCTTTGGCATTAGCAAGTCAGCATTCAAGCGTGCCATCGGTCGCTTGCTGAAGGCGGGACTCATTCGTCAAAATGGGAATTGGACCGAATTGACGGAAACGGCTGCTGCAATGGATACGGCACAGCTTCACAAGGTACTATCGGCGGCACAAGCCGAAGCGCGTGAAGCACATAAGGCTCGCTCGCGCGGCAACGACAATGCACGGTAAGTCGTTCGTTCAACATGCATTGCGAATGATGGAATTATGGAACAACCTCCGGCAGGGGAAGTGAAGATGGATGATTTCATATGGGCGTGTAGCGGAGGTTTATGACCGCTTAATGGAGGACATGCCATACGACCAGTGGGTGTCATTTGCTCGGCAGGCTTGGGAACGGTTTGGAAGCGGCGAGGTTCGTTCCATCGTTGACCTTGGCTGTGGAACCGGGAGTACGGCATTGCCACTGGCGAAGCTCGGTTATGATGTAATTGGCATCGATATTTCAGAATCGATGCTGTCAATTGCGAGCAGCAAGGGAATAGAGGCTGGCCCGCTGAAGGGCGACGTGCGTTGGGTGAATCAGGATATGTGCGATTGGGCCATTCCTGGAGAAGCGGATGCCGTCGTTTCGTTCTGTGACAGCTTGAACTATGTGACTGAAGGGGACGACGTGAAGCGTGCTTTTCAAGCTACCTATAACAACTTGAGATCTGGCGGCGTTTTCTTGTTCGATGTGCTTCATGTCCGTCAATTCGAACATTATGCGGAGACCCAGCCTTTTGCCTATGATGATGAAGATATCTCTTACATTTGGTTTTCGGACTATGATGAAGAACGCCAGGAGATTGAGCACCAGCTGACCTTGTTCGTTCGTCAGCAGTCTGGAGGCTTGTACGAGCGTATTGACGAGGAGCATGTTGAACGCGCCTATGATCCAGACTGGTTAGAACGTATGCTGAAAGAAGCTGGTTTCGGTCATGTCGATCAATTTGCGGACTTTGAATGGCAGTCGCCGGACGAAGAATCGCGCCGAATCTTTTTTGTTGCAGTGAAGCCATAAAGATAGATGTGCATAGTTTCTGAAGATGCACGTGAGATGCACATTTATCCGTCGTGAGATGTAGAATTCGATGTTACTTTCTCAATTCAAGGCGAATGAACAAGAAAGATTAGGAGTTCCATGGCGATCATTGACAATAAGAAAATTTTTCATTATTATATACCTACTTGCATCTATTTGGATGCATCATAATCATATTCAAGCTGAATAGGTAGAATGGAAAGACTTCGAAGAGGAATAGTACCTTAGGTCCCATCTTCAGAGAGCCGGCGGTTGGTGCAAGCCGGTGATGGTGCAGAAGCGAACTCGCCTCAGAGTCGCGCAGCAGAATCGGGAGCGGTAAGCTGCGACGTATTACCAGCGTTAATGGTGTAAAGGGAGTGGATAGCAAAGCATGCTGTCCGCTAACTAGGGTGGTACCACGGGAATAATGCCTCTCGTCCCTAGCGATAATCGCTAAGGATGAGAGGCTTTTTTAATCACATTTATTCATTGCCACAAGTATGACGGACATGCGCGAGCAGCCGTCTAGGCATCGTAGGAGGAGTAAGCATGAGTCAAGAAGCGAAGCAGCCGCACGGTTACGTGCCGCAGCAGATCGAGCCGAAATGGCAATCCTATTGGGATGAACATAAGACATTTGCAACGACAGAAGATGAGAACAAGCCGAATTTCTATGCACTGGATATGTTCCCATATCCATCTGGCGCCGGACTTCATGTAGGACACCCGGAAGGATATACGGCTACAGATATCATGTCTCGTTACAAACGCATGCAAGGGTACAATGTCCTTCATCCGATGGCATGGGACGCATTCGGCCTTCCAGCTGAGCAATATGCGATCGATACGGGACAGCATCCGCGTGAATTCACGGTGAAGAATATCGACAACTTCCGTCGTCAGATCAAGTCCTTGGGCTTCTCTTATGATTGGGATCGCGAGTTCAGCACAACTGATCCGGAATATTACAAGTGGACGCAGTGGATCTTTATTCAGTTGTACAAGAGAGGACTCGCTTACGTTGCAGAAGTTCCTGTTAACTGGTGTCCAGCTCTCGGTACAGTACTTGCGAATGAGGAAGTCATTGATGGCCGTTCGGAGCGTGGTAACCACCCAGTTATTCGTAAGCCAATGCGTCAGTGGGTATTGAAGATTACGGAGTATGCAGAGCGTTTGTTGCAAGATCTGGATGAGCTTGACTGGCCGGAGAGCTTGAAAGACATGCAGCGCAATTGGATTGGGAAGTCCAAGGGAGCTGAAGTTCGCTTTGTAATCGACGGTCACGAAGAGGAACTGGTTGTATTTACAACTCGTCCAGATACGCTGTTCGGTGCAACTTACTGTGTCGTGGCTCCTGAGCATGAGCTTGTCGAACGCATCACGACAGCTGAACAGCAGGCTGCTGTGAAGGCATATCAAGAGCAGGCGGCACGCAAGAGCGATCTGGAGCGTACGGATTTGGCGAAGGATAAGACGGGTGTATTCACAGGCAGCTATGCGGTGAACCCGGCGAATGGAGCGAAGCTTCCAATCTGGATTGCGGATTATGTGCTTGCTGGATACGGTACAGGTGCAATTATGGCTGTTCCTGGACATGATCAGCGCGACTGGGAATTCGCGAAGCAATTTGACCTGCCGATTATCGAAGTGATTGAAGGCGGCAATGTACAGGAAGAAGCATATTCCGGCGATGGAGCTCATGTGAATTCAGAATTCCTGAACGGAATGGACAATGCGGCTGCAATGGCGCGCATGATTGAATGGCTTGAAGCAGAAGGCAAGGGCGAAGGCAAGGTAACGTATCGCCTGCGCGACTGGTTGTTCAGCCGTCAACGCTACTGGGGAGAGCCGATTCCAATTCTTCATCTGGAAGACGGAACAATGAAGCCTGTACCGGAATCCGAACTTCCGCTTACACTGCCGGATGTCGATCAGATTCGTCCATCAGGTACTGGCGAATCTCCGCTTGCGAACGTAGACGAATGGGTGAACACAGTTGATCCAGAGACGGGCATGAAGGCTCGCCGTGAAACGAATACAATGCCGCAATGGGCAGGCAGCAGCTGGTACTACCTGCGCTACATCGATCCGCACAATAACGATGAAATCTGCTCCAAAGAGAAGCAAAAGAAATGGCTTCCAGTCGATTTGTACATTGGCGGCGTTGAGCATGCGGTTCTTCACTTGCTGTATGCGCGCTTCTGGCACAAGGTATTGTTCGACCTTGGTGTCGTAGATACGAAGGAGCCATTCCAGAAGCTTGTTAACCAAGGGATGATCCTTGGTACAAATGGCGAGAAAATGTCTAAGTCCCGCGGCAATGTCATCAATCCAGATGATATTGTGAACGAGTTCGGCGGCGATACGCTGCGCATCTATGAAATGTTCATGGGTCCACTGGAAGCGACGAAGCCATGGAACACGAATGGTGTAGAAGGAAGCTACCGATTCTTGAGCCGCATCTGGCGCTTGTTCATTAACGAGGAGACTGGAGCCCTGAACAGCAAGATTGCTGACGGAACGGATGGAGCAGATCCAGCCTTCATTCGCACATGGCACAAGACCATCAAGAAGGTGACGGAAGACATCGAAGGATTCCGCTTCAATACGGCAATCAGCCAATTGATGATCTTCATCAATGAGGCGTATAAGACAGAGGTACTCCCACGCCAAGCGATGGAGAACTTCGTTCAATTGCTGGCACCGCTCGCGCCACATATCGCGGAAGAATTGTGGCAGCGTCTTGGCTACCAAGAGTCGATTACGTACGCTGCGTGGCCGACTTATGATGAGTCGCTTACAGTTGATGCGGAAGCAGAAATTGTTATTCAAGTGAATGGCAAGATTGTATGCCGTGCAAATGTAGCAGCAGATGCTGACGAAGAAGCAATGCAGCAAAAAGCGATGTCCCTCGCGAACGTTCAGGATGCCATCGCTGGCAAGTCGGTTCGCAAAGTCATCGCAGTAAAAGGCAGACTTGTTAACATTGTGGTCGGTTAAGCTCTTCGCCAAATAGTTGGGATTCGACCTTGTGTAGATCCTCCTCATATTTGGCATGGGTGACTTGAATGAGCTGCTGGAATACCCCATCCAGCTCACCATCCAACAGACGGAGCGCCTCGGCGGTAATGCCGCCGGGGACTGCTACCCGCTGTCTCAAGTGCTCAAGGCTGAATCCTCCCTCCGTTAGCAGCTTGCCAGTACCAAGCAGCATCTCGCTGGCCAGACGCTCTGCTTCATTCCTTTCGATTCCTGTAACTTCAACTGCAGCCTCTATCCATTTCTGCACGAAAAAGGCGATAAATGCCGGCCCACAGCTTGAGATATCCGAAGTGATGCGCGTATACTGCTCGGATACCTGAACTGGACGGCTAATGGACATCATCAACTGTTCCAATAGCAGCCTGTCTTCTGTTTGAATTCTGCTTCCATACATACATAAGGATGCTCCGCTCCATACATAATTCGTAACACTTGGTATAATTTTTGCTATCTTGCAGGACAGCTGCCGCTCCAAATGGCTAATAAGCACTGGACTCGTTATCGATACAACGATGAGAGAAGGCTTTACATATTGTGCGATTTCGTTCAGAACGGCCTTGAATTCTGAAGGCTTCACACATAAAAAGACGATATCGCTTTCTTGTACAGTTTCTACATTGCTGCTGGCCAATTGCAGCCCAGGATATTGCGCAGCTAGCTGTTGAACTTTATTCCTCGTGCGATTGCTTGCGATAAGTTGAGATGGTTCCAATGCACCTGATTGAATAAGTGCTTCAATGATTGTAGACCCCATGCTTCCCGTACCTATAAACCCGACTTTCAAGTACGTTCCCTCCCTTTGCTTCTGCCTATTCCGCTGTTGTCGTAGGACGTGATTATGTTCACTTCGTATTCATTTGTGATGAACACAAGTTTATCAAGCTTATTGATCCATATGATGACATGGTTGACCATTATGCCGTCATTCGCTGACGAAGGGTGTGGTGACATGAGAGAAGGAATGAGGAAGTCCGGAGCATTGCCGATGCGCTGGCTAATTGCAATGAGTCTAGCAGTAATTGGTGTTGCAATCTGTATGTGGATATGGGTGAAGCCGCAAGGGTCACTGCAAGCAGGGACTTGGACGGATTTGAATGATGAGATTGAATCGATGATGGCTGCTGAAGGGAAGGAAGCCCACATCACGGAATCGAAGATGTCTTCGAAGTCGACTCCTGTTGCGGAACAACATGCACAGAACAAGCAGCAGCCTTCCGCATCGACAGTAGCCCAGAAGGATGTTGGTGCTGATACGGGAAAAGGAGGACAATCGGAGGCCTCCAGTTTACTTCCTTCAACGGATGTCCTTAAGACGGAGAAGGAGAATTCCAGTGCGGATGGGAACAAGGGAGCTAATGGAACTATATCCCAACTCCTTAACATTAATGAGGCTGATGCATCTGCGCTGGTGACACTTCCAGGTATTGGGCCGAGTAAAGCGAAAGCAATCATTGAATACCGTGAGAAGAAGGGAGCCTTCCGCCACGTTGATGATCTCATGAAGGTAAAGGGAATCGGCAAGAAGATGATGGCCAAGATCCGGGATCAGGTACGTGTGGAATAAAATGCGTGAAATGTGCAACATTGTGATGTCTTTAGTTGCATGAATGCGCAGGCCTGCTTACAATAAGGGTAAAATACACAACATAGACAAAGGCAGAAGAATGGGGATTGGAGTTATGACAACGACTATGCGCAAAGACTGGGATACGTATTTTATGGATATTGCCTATATGGTGTCTACTCGCTCGCGCTGTCCAAGACGGCATGTGGGCGCTGTGCTCGTACAGGGCAAGAAGCTGCTTGGTACCGCTTATAATGGCGCTCCGATGGGGATTCCTGACTGCAGTGAGGCTGGCTGCATGATCGCAGAACAATATGAGAAAGTTGTCGTAGACGGCGAGGCGCAGATGGTTAAGAAGCAGCGCTGCATTCGCACGATCCATGCAGAACAGAATTTGCTGCTATTCACGGATCGGAATGATAGAGAGGGATCTACGGTATACGTGACGGATCAGCCTTGTTGGACATGTGCCAATATGCTCGCCAATAGTGGTGTTGTCGAGATCGTTTATCACCGTCCTTATTTGAAGGATAGCGATAAAGTGGCTGCGATGATGGAGCATAAAGGAATTGTGTTCCGTCAACTTGATCATTATCATCCGCCAGCAGAATCGGTAATGGATGAAGTTAGCGAATAAATGTATCGTTCTGAATAGGGATGAGGAAGAACCTCTGTGCTCAAGCAGCACTGTTCGTTTCGCATTTAAATGCGAAGAGCAGTGCTGGCGAGTATGG
>NZ_JMDX01000254.1:0-7663 GCF_000935845.1 Paenibacillus sp. E194 | reverse complement strand
ATTGGCAAGCGCCATCTGCTGTTTGCCATGCCGTTGATTGGCGTGGTTGAATACATTAAGCAGCTCTGGATGATTGCCGAACAAGAGCTGATAGAAGCGTGTTGTAATTTGAGGGCCGTGCTCAGCTAATACAGGAACTGTAGATTTCACAATTTCAATCGTGCGAGGTTGTAACATAAGAGTTTCCTCCTTTTTAATGACGACCATATGATGCGCAGTAGATTATGAACAAATGCATGCGGCATCACAGTGTTTATGCTGCTATTGTATAGATGTGATATTCGTCACAATGTGATCTCGCGCACACTAAATATGATAGCTTTATGAACATGATGAAAAAATAGATGATTAACAGAAGAGGAACGCAATAACGAATAGGACAAAATTGAAAAATGAAATGTAAAAGTGTCCAATTTGTGAGTATTTCAGAGGAAATCAGGGAGGATATCGATCTTAACTAGGACTATGCCAAGCTCGGAGCAGTTCATTGCAAATAAATCCGAACGACAGCGATATTTGCAGAATGGGATTGGTTTAGAGGGAATATACATTATGGTATAATACAATCAGTAAAGCAATACAAAAGACAAAACAAGAAAGGATCAGGATACCAATGCGTCCCCGAAGGATGAAACCCCAAAGGACAGTCTGGAAACGTTATGATCTTTCTTACATCTAGCTTCTTCTCGTTGATTTGTCAATTGTCGCTATGACGGAGACTGACACGAGAAGGATGCGTGAATTATGATGGTTCGAAGGATAGGAACCCCTATCCGTCTCCTCTCGGTTAGTCGAAGGGCTACATTACGAAACGAGAGGTTACGAAGATGGGGAACGAACAATTACGTAAGATTTTTTGGATGATGGTAGGATCAATGTTGTTGGCTTTCAGTTATTATCACATTAATTTTCAGAATCATTTGGCTGAAGGCGGGTTTGTTGGTTTAGCGCTGCTTGGCAAGTATACGTTTAATTGGTCGCCGGCGCTGACCGTGTTATGCATGGATGTTCCGGTATTTATTGCTGCCTGGTTTTTGAAAGGTCGGACATTCATTATGAATACGGCAATTGCAACAGGAGTGTTCTCGTTAACGTACGAGATGTGCGAGCGCTTTTCGCCATGGAATATGAATCTAGGCGGTAATATGGTGCTTGCAGCTGTTCTATCTGGATTGTTGACAGGACTTGGAGCAGGTCTCGTGCTGCGTCATGGAGGCGCTTCAGGCGGTGATGACATTCTGGCACTATTTATGAGCCGTAAGATGAACTTAAGCATAGGTACAGTATTTATTATTTTTGATATAGCGGTATTGCTGCTGTCCTTATTCTTCCTGCCGCTTGTCGACACGCTGTATACGATACTAGCTGTCAGCATAGCAGGCAAGGTAATTACGTGGACGGTACAGATTGGCACGACACGCAGTCGTTCCATCCCGGTACGACCAGCAGTTCGGCATCAACACGGATAATCAAGCACAAGCTTGGGATACAGAGAACCGTTCGGTTGCTTCCTGATCAGGGAGGACTGAACGGTTCTTTCTTGTTATATTCGAAAAAAAATCAAAGGCAGAATGCATGTTCGCTCATTCTCCGTCATATTCTTGATCCAAGGACAGGTAAGAGAGGAGGGACGATATGGAAGCGATCATTAAAGCGATGCTTGACAAGCTGCCGGCATGGTCATATCAGCTCTTTGCTGTTGTGATTGCGGCAGGATTGGTGTTTTATTTCATTAAAACACTCTATATTAACAAGAAGTTTACCGAAGTTATTCATGAGGTGCTCAATCGGGAGGATCGAATGAAGCTGCTGCAGGATAAGGTGGACAATTTGCAAGTGACAGGAGGCCTCACGGAGCATGCATCTTCTCAAATGCTGTCCGCGCTGCGCAATATGAAGCCGTTCGCTGATGCGCTTAATGGGTTGCGGGGAATGGCAGACCCGTATGCTGTTCTTCACGAATCGAACTTCCTGCTGCAGCGGATGTTGGATATGCTCGCCGTAGATATGAAGTGCGCTCCAGGCGGTCATCATCGCTGCGGCATTTGGAAGTATGAGGAGCCCATACTAATTCTACAGCTTGCTTCGGTTGGCTTCCCGAACCATTATGTTGGGCAGCGTCATCTTCATATCGATCGCTCTGTAGCGGGACGTTCCTTCCGTAAGCAGGTTACTGTCCAATGTGCAGATGTGCTGAAAGACGAGGATTGGGAACGCAATCAAGAATCGAAGAGTCCCTACCGCTCATTGATTTGCATTTCACTTGGAACGTACGGTGTATTGACGATGGATGGCTTGGAGCCGTTCAATGAATCCAGTGCGGTCATCGGTGAATTGTATGCAGCGATTATGACAGGAATTCTTGCCGAGCAGCAGGCGGTATTAGAGCTTGGCGAACCTGCTCAGATTGACTCTGCCCAAGGATAAACATCAGGAACTCGGTATAAGCGCCATTGTCATTGATAAGGTGAGGTACATGGGTGCCTATGTTATAATGAAGGCAAACGCTGATGGAGCAAAGCCGTTATGTGCACCGAGTCAGTCAGAAGGGGAATTGCGTATGAAAAAATGGATGTGGATTGTCCTAACTGTAATCGTACTCATTGGTGGAACCGCTGCATTTACGATTGGCTTCGTGAATTCCACGATGATCGAGCCAGGCAAGGCGGCTGTAGTCGTGCAAGAATATGAAGGCAGTGTCAAGGCCATAGAAGCAGAGCGGCTTACGATTCATTCGGGGGATCGTGAGGAAGTATTCCGCTTGACTGGATCCACTGATCTTCAAGGTGAGGAGTTCCGGAGTATTCATCCTGGAGCAAACGTGCGCATTGGGGTCAATAAAGGAAGAGATATTGTATGGCTGCGATTGGTTCGCTAGTTGAAAATGGCGCATGATGTAATGACACAAAGCATGAGAATGGGAGCTCGGCATACTGCCGGGCTCTTTTTTGACAGTGCTCATCCCAAGCAAAGTACGTGCAGCCCGCGGCGGGTGATGGCGAGAAAACCTTGATATATTACGAATATAGGCATACTATAGAGCATAGGAGATGTATGAGAGGGGATTCATATTTAATATGTGGACTTTGTAATGGAGCCGTAACTGAATAGATCGTACCATTCCGAACGAGATTCGATGACGGGATAGGTGTGTCTATTTATACCCATTACAAGGAACGCAAGGTTAAGTGTTATGAACTGACCAAGCAGACGCCATGGGTGTCTGCTTTTTTTGGTACATGGGCATCTCCGATACGCTTGCGATTGCCGTTCCTTACCCATAAGGAGACGATAAATATGGACAACGAGAACAGACGTAATATTGCAATTGTAACTGGAGCAAGCCGCTCTAGAGGAATTGGTGCAGCTATTTGCAGAGAGCTTGCAGCGAAAGGCGTCGAAGTGTTCTTTACGCACTTGTGCCAATATGATAAGGCGACCGGCTATGAGGACGCGAACGGAAGCTGGCCAGAGCAATTTGCACAGGAGCTTAGGGAGTACGGGGTTCGGGTGCAGCATATGGAGCTCGACTATTTCGATGCCAATGCTGCTGTTCGGCTGCTGGATGAAGTCGAGAATCGCCTAGGCAGACCGACGATCCTCATTAACAATGCTACACATTGTGTAGAGGTGGACCATCACCATGTGACGGCACAGATTATCGATCATCATTGTATCGTGAACGTTAGAGGAACGATGATGTTATCAGTGGAATTCGCGAAGCGGCTTGAGGCTGCGGAGGAGGGCGGCAGAATCGTGAACTTCGTGTCCGGGCAGGACAAGGAACCGCAGCCTGGCAACTTGGCCTACGCTGCTTCGAAGGGGGCAATATCCGCCTTCACTACTTCGTTGGCTGCTGAACTGGCATCTCATCATATTACAGTGAATGCGATCGATCCTGGTCCGACCGATTCCGGAATGGAAGCGTTCGTGCAGGACTTCTTAAGACCGAAGTTCCCAACAGGGCGCATTGGTACACCAGAGGATGCAGCACGCTTAGTGTCATTCCTGGTGAGTGACGAAGCAGAATGGATTACGGGGCAAATTATCCATTCAGATGGGGGCTTCCGTAATTAGGCGCATGAATGATTCTGAAAAAAATGAAACGTTTCCACTTGTACTGCGTAGTATCTAGTAACGCTCATTTCTACGACTGAGGAGGATGCAACGATCTATTTCACAGTCATGATCGGCATGTTTAGTTTATTCGATTATATTACAGCTCAATCGAGCGTGGAGTTTCATGAAGAGAAGGAAGATCTTGAAGAACAGGACAGTCATGGTGATGATAAGGATCCACAATCATCTGGCGCAATGTCGATTGGAGCATCGAAGTGAACCATTGCAGTTAAGCGGAATCGCGTTCATCCAGAGAATGGATGTTCGATCTTTCTTGCTTGATACAGATCTGCATGATAATCTTTTTTCTAATAAAAAATGTACAATTAACTAACGACAGGGGGTGCGATATGACAAGATTGGGTGTGCAGTGGAAGAACAACAGCATACTTGGTGTTGTGTGTGTTGCCCTCCTGCTTTTGTGTTCGGTTTTTCCCACGTTTATGGTTGAAGAAGATCGCGTCAACTGGAACAATCCCTCCAAGCTGGCGAAGTCTTTCCATGAGAAGCAGTTTATACCAGTTTCACGGCATGCCTCTGCCATGAAGCAGCTATTTATGAAGAAGATTGTAGTGATGTTTATTCTCTTCTTCAAGGCATTCATCTTTAGTATGCCCCCTGTTATTAGGTTTCTCCACAGTTGTTTCTTCGTTATACGGAAGCGTTTATTTCTTATGCCTATCAAATTCACCTCTACGTTCGTAGTATAAATCTCTTACATTCATTTACAAGACTGTACTTGAAATTGAATAAGGAATAGCAGTGCAGGATGTTCTCTATGGCATTAAAAATCGTTATCTACATGGATTATTTTGTGCTGCATGAAAGATGTGTTTGACATGTATACAAAGTTCCTTATTTCACAATGTGAGGAAAATAAACCTATGGACGGTTGGAGGGATTTCATTTGAATATGAAAGAAACAGAATTGCCAGGAATCGGTCGTAAATATCAGTTGGAAGCTCGCAATGGAGATCAATTGGTCATCATAGTACATGATGATGGACGTCGGGAGATGTATCATTTTGATCAGCAGGATCAAGAAGAGAGTATTTCGATGGTGACATTGGAAGATGATGAGGCGCGCGCAGTTGCTGCTATCGTTGGTGGGCTTATCTATAAGCCGAAGGCACTCGAGACGGTCAATGTTGCCTTGGATGACCTCATGATTGAATGGTACAAGGTGGAGCCTCATGCAGCCTGCGTTGGCAAGAGCATCGGAGAAATTAAAGTACGTGAAACGACAGGGGCAACGATTATAGCGATTCTTGAAAAAGATAAGAAAATAATCAATCCAGGACCTGATGTCGTGTTATCTGCTCATACAACGCTTGTCGTTGCAGGGGAAAGACAACATATTAAGCTGCTTAAGCCTTGGCTGTTAAGTGGAAGCGAATAAGCAGAAAACGGGGTGAACTATGGATACGATTATTTTCGAGGTTGGATTAGCTATTGCTTTAATTGGACTAGTGGGCGTTATTGCAACGAAGCTTCGCTTCTCTGTCATTCCTTTCTATATTCTAATCGGGATGGCGGTAGGGCCGCACGCGCCGCACTTTTGGATATTTGACTTCCGTTTCATTGAGAGTTCAGTCTTTATTGATTTTATGGGTCGTATTGGAGTATTGTTCCTGTTGTTCTACTTGGGGCTAGAATTCTCCGTAGGACGCTTGCTCAAATCAGGGAAATCCATCGTGGTTGGAGGAATTTCCTATATTGCGATTAACTTCGTCTCCGGCTTGTTGATTGGATGGCTGATGGGAATGCCACTTGCGGAGACACTGGTCATTTGCGGGATTATGACAAGTTCATCAACCGCGATAGTAGCGAAAGTATTGGTCGATTTAAAACGGACGGCGAATCCGGAAACTGAAGTGATTATGGGCATGATTATGTTTGACGATTTATTCATCGCCATTCATATGTCCATTTTGTCCGGTCTTGTACTTAGCGGGGGCGCATCCCTCGGAACGGTACTGATGACAACGGGATCTGCACTTGTATTCATTTTGTTATTCATTATTTTGGGCCGCAAGGCGATGCCGTTCATTGATCGAATCTTGAACGGGAAATCATCAGAACTGTTCCTTATTTTGGTGATGGCAACACTGTTCCTCGTAGCTGGATTTTCGGAAACGCTGCATGTGGCAGAGGCGATTGGAGCTCTATTGGTAGGACTTGTACTTGCTGATTCCCAGCATGTGAAGCGGATTGAACATTATGTGATTAACTTCCGTGATTTCTTTGGAGCTGTGTTCTTCTTCAGCTTCGGCTTAACGATTGACCCGATGACATTGGGCGGAGCAGTTGGTATGGCGATTATCGCCGTGATCTTGACAATAATCGGGAATGTCATCGCAGGGATGCTGGCAGGACGCGCAGCAGGCTTATCGAGCCGTGCTTCCATTAACATTGGTTTCACATTGGCCTCAAGAGGAGAGTTCTCCATTATTATGGCGAATATCGGCAAGGCTGGAGGGCTGCTTCCGGTTGTCCAATCTTTTGCCGTGCTATATGTATTGTTGCTGGCGATCTTAGGTCCGCTCTTAACGAAGGAGTCCAAGCGCATATACAACCTGGTCGATAAGGGGATTCAAGGGAGTAAAGCGCTATTCGGGAAGAAGCGAGTTCGTGGCAAGGAACAGAGCGCGAATTCAGATGGTGTATAGTTGGATGGCCATCTTTAAAAATTGGGTACGTTTTGAGAAAAATAGGTTATATTATATATTGTAAGGCATACCCATTCAAGGGAGGGATAGCGTATGAATATCACTATCGATCTCACGCAGATTGGGAGCGCTTATGAACACAAGGATTGGAAACAGGTGGATACAATCTATAGACATGCAAGGGAACGGATGATGGCGGGCGATACTGTCATCTTACAGCGAGACATACCTAACCGTGCTCCTATTGCGGTAAGAACCTTCGAACAGCTGGATGAGCTGGAAGAATGGATTCGCCATATGGAGGACGAGTACTGTCTAGCAGAACCCTATGCGTAATGGAACATTCCATCTATGATGGTTACGAATTTGAGCCGCTGAGCATTCAGCGGCTTTTTTGTTTGTTCTCCTAGAGGACAGGAAGGGGAATCGAGCGTTAAGGAGAATGTCAGTGATAGAACTATGCATCTTGTCATGTTCATCCGAAGCGGTTCATATAACTACACGTTAGGGGGGTTCGTAATGAGCGTTACTTGGCTGGGGAGGGAATTCATTTGATAAGGGACAAGGGTGATGCGTTTGTTCAAGAAATGAAGAGCGGGCGTAACCTAAATGTGATGACATTCAATATCTGGAGAGGCAGTACATCGATTGATCAGGTTGCGGAAGCCATTCGAACCGCAGAAGCGGATGTGATCGGCATACAAGAAGCAGATGGACAGCTTCCTGCACTCGCTCGCAAGCTGAACTATTACTATGATGAGGGGCACAGTATTTTGAGCCGGTATCCACTTCATCAATCGGCGCATAAGGAGTTCATATGGATAGAGGTTGAGCCGGACGAGGTGGCTGCCATGGGCAATGTTCACCTGTGCCAC
>NZ_JMDX01000253.1:0-7691 GCF_000935845.1 Paenibacillus sp. E194 | reverse complement strand
TATGCAGTACAGGTTGAGCAGTTGTCCCACACGTATATGAACGGGAACGCCATTCCAGCAAGCAGCACTTCACGATGTATACTTTCATGCTAAGCCAGGGGAATGCGTGGCAATCATCGGACATACGGGTTCAGGCAAGTCGACGCTCATCCAGCATCTGAATGGCTTACTGCTTCCCCAGACCGGGAAAGTCAACGTGCTTGGCCATGAATTGTCCGAATCGAAGCGTTCACTGTCCGAAATACGGAGGCAAGTTGTGGTTCTGTTCCAGCAGCCAGAGGATCAATTGTTCGAGAAATATGTAGCTGACGATATCGCATACGGTCCGCTTCAATTTGGATTGCCGAAGAAGGAGGTAATCCAACGAGTGCGACATGCGATGGACTTCGTCGGACTGCCGTTCGAAACGATGAGGAACCGACCTATCTTTGCGCTCAGCGGTGGACAGAAACGCAAGGTTGCACTTGCAGGACTGTTAGCTCTGGATCCGCAAGTCATTGTGCTTGATGAGCCGACAGCGGGGCTTGATCCGACGTCACGTCACGAATTGCTGTATAAAATCAAGCGATTGTCGCGTGATGAGGGGAGAACCATCATATTTGTCACCCACAGTATGGAAGAAGTGGCCCTGCTCGCAGATCGAGTGTATGTACTGGCGGATGGGAGCAATGTCGCTGACGGAACGACACGTGAAATCTTTGCTAATCGGGAGCTCATTCATCGCTATCGCATTGGAACGCCCCAAAGTGTGGAGCTCGTTCATACGTTGATTGCGAACGGATATGACATAAACAGCAGTACGTTCGGGGTTGAGGAAACGGTAGCGGAAGTAAGTAAATTGCTTCGTCAGGAGGTGGGGTAGAACGATGGCAGAAGCATTTGATTCGGCGCGGCATATTACGATAGGGCAGTACATGCCGGGACGCTCACTCATCCATCAATGGGATTCACGGTATAAGCTGGCGGCGTTCACCTTATATATTGGTGCTGTTGCCTTCTGTCAATCTTATGCAGGTAATATAGCTGGTCTCGCAATAAGTCTATTCATCGTCTTCCTTGCGCGCATTCCAATCGGATATGCCTTGAAGGGATTGAAGCCTGCGCTTCCTTTTCTCCTTATTCTGGCCCTCCTTCAATTATTGTTCAACGGCAAAGTGTATGCGAATGGTCAGGTGTACTGGCATTATGGATTCATCTGGCTGACAGAAGGCGGGGTACGGCTTGTCATTGTATCCACGATGCGGTTCGTAGATATGATGCTCCTCGTGAGTGTACTGACATTGACCACCACTACAACTCAGCTTGCACGGGCCATGCACAGCTTATTGCGCCCGCTGGAGAAGATGAAGGTTCCTGTGCATGCCTTCTGCATGATGATTACGATTGCCCTTCGCTTCGTCCCAACGTTCGCGCTGGAGATGGATAAGATTCGCAAGGCGCAGGCTGCTCGCGGCGCATCCTTCGGTACGATCCCATGGTGGCGGATCATGAAGCGAACACAATCGGTATTCCCTCTCATCATTCCGTTATTTCAATTAGCCCTTCAACGTGCGGAGCAATTAATTGCAGCAATGGAGTCGCGAGGATACCGATCGCATGGCAGAACCTCGTTCCGTTCGTTTGAAGCGAGAACTCCTGATGTGATGCTGCTGTTTGTGGCGGTAGGAGCAGCCTATCTGTTGATTTGGCTGTAATGGAATGGACGATGAAGTGCCTCACATCCCCTTAACACAGATGAACATGGAGGAACCCCTATGAATTCAAATCCAGGTATTCGCAAAATTGTAATTGCCGGTGTTCTCGGCTCTATTGCCATCCTGCTTGGCGTTACCCAATTAGGTTTTATACCTGTTCCGACCGCAGCGGGAACGGTAACGATTGTACATATCCCTGTCATCGTTGGAGCCATATTGGAGGGATGGGGAGTCGGCACGGCCATCGGTCTGATTTTTGGCGTCACGTCTTTACTGGAGTCTACCATTCCATTATTTAAAGATCCGCTTGTCGCGATCGTTCCGCGCTTGTTCATTGGTCTATTTGCTTATTTGATCTATGCTGCGCTAAAGCGAAAAAACGAGTACATTGCCATCGGTGCGGCGGGGTTTATAGGCTCTATAACAAACACGGTACTCGTACTGACGGCGGCTGTGCTTCGCAACTACTTGTCCTTAGAAGTGGCGATTAGTGTGGGGCTTACCAACGGAATTCCGGAAGCGATTGTCTCCGTCATTATTACAACTGCTGTCGTTGCTGGATGGAAGAAGCTCACGCCGAATCGGAAGCAGAAGGCGAAGCTGCTGAGCGGGGAGGTGGAAGGATAATGCACGGGCAGATTACAGATGTACCTGGTACATTAGTTGGCCAAGCGCATGATGAGGAAGGAATGACTGGATGCACGGTGGTGATCTGGGAAGAAGGCGCGGTATGCAGCGTTGATGTGCGAGGCTCTGCACCAGGAACCCGAGAGACCGATCTGCTTCAGCCCACCAATCTCGTGGATCGCATACATGGCATCGTATTGAGTGGTGGTGGGAGTTTCGGTCTCGATGCGGCATCTGGTGTATCAGACTATTTGGTGGAGAGAAATATCGGATTCGATGTAGGTTACGGGATTGTTCCGATCGTCCCAGCGGCTGTTCTATTTGATTTGTCTGTAGGCAGTCCGAATGCTCGGCCAGATCGCGATATGGGGTACGCAGCAGCAGCTGATGCGTCATCGGGGGATGTTGCCGAAGGCAATGTTGGCGCGGGATGCGGAGCCTCTGTAGGCAAGATCGGTGGATTCGAGCGTGCGATGAAGGGAGGTATTGGAACGGCTTCGATCAAGCTGCCAAATGGGTTGGTTGTAGGAGCGATCGTAGCGGTGAATGCGCTTGGGGAAATTCGAGATCCAGACACTAGAGAACTGCTTGCGGGGCCGCTCAGTGATGAAGGTGAACTTCAAGATGGTGCAAGCCTGCATTGGCTGAAGGAGAAGCCATTTTCATTTACAGGGACAAATACAACATTAGCCATCGTAGCCACCAATGCGGGGCTGACGAAGACGGAGTTGAAGAAGGTAGCAGAAATGACACATGATGGGTTCGCGAGAGCGATCTATCCGGTTCATACGATGTACGATGGAGATATTGCTTTCGCTGCCTCCACAGGCTCAATCGAGGCCACAGTGGATCTCGTCGGAACACTTGCTGCAGATGTGGTTGCGGAAGCCATTGCAAGGGGAGTGCGCACGGCTGCTCGTGCTGGGGGATTATTGGCTTACAGAGATTTGGCTTGCGGAGATGTGAATCCGGCTGCCCATAAGAATAAGCAGAAGGAAACTTATTATGGGGAGGCGACGTTGCAATGAGCACAGCCCATACAACCACAGCCCAAACAACCCCCACAAGACTCGCTGTCATCGTCGAAAGAGATGTACCGATTCCAATGCGTGACGGGGTGATTTTGTACGCCGATATTTATCGTCCCGAAACAGGGATTCACCCAGTGCTTCTATTACGCACCCCGTACAATAAGGAAGATGCACAGACGATGAATTATGCGCATCCATCTTGGTATGCACAGCATGGGTATGTGGTGATTGTCCAAGATGTACGAGGAAGATGGAAGTCGGAAGGTGAGTTTGAGCCTTACCGCAACGAAGCTTGGGATGGCTATGACACGATTGAATGGGCAGCAGCCTTGCCCGATGTGATCCCGAAGGTAGGCACGTACGGATTTTCTTATGCGGGAGCGGCTCAGTGGCATGCAGCAACTACACGACCTCCGCACTTGGCTTGTTTAACGCCCGCGATGACTGGATCGGACGCCTATCAGGGCGGTGTGTACCGCAATGGGGCATTTGCCCTCGCTTGCAATCAGTCGTGGATCATGTTCCTTACACAGAACACGGCTAGACGACATGGACGTCCCGAATGGGAGCGGGAGCTGGCGCGTGGGGGATCTGTCATACACGGCTTGTACAACACGCTGCCGCTTCGGGATATGCCGCTCATGAATGGTGAGTTTGCACCGTTCTATCAGGATTGGCTGCAGCATCCGACTCGAGATGACTACTGGAGAGCACTGTCCATCGAAGAGCGATATGACCGCATTGAAGTACCCGTCCTGCATATCGGTGGTTGGTATGATCCGTTTGTAGATGGAACCATTCGCAATTACGAAGGAGTTCGGCAGCAGGGGGCGAATGAAGAGGCGAGGAAGAACCAATACTTGCGAATCACGCCGTGGTATCACATGCCGTGGTCGCGATATGTCAGTGAGCTTGACTTCGGCATTAAGGCTTCGAATCGAGTGAATGAGTGGCAATTGGCATGGTTTGACCGGTGGCTGAAGGGGGATGAGCATGCACTGCAATCGTGGAACAAGATCAGCTATTTTGAGATGGGATCGAATCAGTGGAAGCATACTCAGACTTGGCCGCCCCCTCAGGTGGAGTTAACAAAATATTATTTGCATGGAGATCGGGCCAACTCCATAAATGGAGACGGTCGATTGTCGCAAGGCTCGCCGCCTGATGACCCGCTGCTTATAGATACATACATCTATGATCCGCTCATTCCGGTTCCTGCGCTTGGAGGACGATCGGGTGCAGTGCCCGACCTGACCCCGATGGGGCCGAAGCTGCAGCTAGCGAATGAAGTGCGCAATGATGTGCTTGTCTATACGACAGAGCCTCTCGATAGACCAGTGACCGTTGCTGGGGAAGTTGTTGCTAGGGTGTATGCGGCGACGACAGCGGTCAATACCGACTTCGTTGCTAAATTGATTGATGTCTATCCAGATGGAAGGGCGTATAACATTGTCGAAGGCATTGTACGTACAGATTTTCGACACTCGTTGGAGCATCCAGAGCCAGTAGTTCCTGGAGAGGTGGTTGCTTATGACATTTCCCTCGGACCAACCGCTATCGTTTTTCAACAAGGACATGCGATTCGGTTAGAAATTACGAGCTCCTTGTTCCCAACGTACGATCGGAACCCAAACAGTATGATCCCGCCTGGGATGTGACGATATCTGATCTAGCACTTGCGACTCAGACCGTGTATCGTTACGACGCTTTCCCCTCACATCTCCTTTTGCCGATCGTATCCGTACCATCTTTATAAGAGAGCAGCGTTAAATCAATCAAATTAACTTATTCTACGTAGTAATAAGAAGTAATGAGAGGGTTCCCCTACATTTCTTTTTGATATTGTGATTCAATACAAGGAATTCATGTCAAAAGAAAGAATACTGTAATAGTTCTTTCATGCTAGTTCCATGGAACTGGTCAGTGTGTAAAGAGCAGATACTTGTAGGTGGGGGAGTTGTTTGGATGAATAGCACATCACGGCGCAGGCTTGGTCTACTCGTAGCGTTAATCGTATTATGGGGCAGCGTACTCGGTAACCAGAGCTCAGGGTCTGCAGCAGCGGCACAGATAGACTGGAAGCGGGTGCAGTTGAGATCGAGCGATTTTCATGACATTGTACGCAGTGGAAAGGGCAACCTGGTCGCTGTAGGCGATGATAGTACGATCGCATATAGCGATAGCGGTGAGAATTGGAACTATACCCCCTCTCCAGTTATTGCGAATCTACGAGCGATTGCGGCGAACGGGAAGCGCTATGTGGCAGTGGGCGACAGAGGGGCAGTTATTACGTCAACGAATGGCAAGCAATGGACAGCAGGCAAGATCAAGTTGGATTATACGGTTGGCGACTTCCGCGGCCAAAACGGTAGAAGCAGCAAGGATCGGGCAGCGATGAAGGTCAAGTATACGCAGAAAGATGTCGCGCTGACAAGTGTGGTCTGGGACGGAAGCAAGTTCCTTGCGTACGGGATCATGAGTGTGAAAGTTGAGGAAATGTCCTATCCTGTTCCTGTACTTATCGTCTCCCAAGATGGGGCATCTTGGTCCATGTATCCGGTATGGAAGTCGGAATTGATCGGAGGATTGGAGTCAGGAAAGCTCTTCGTGCATAAGGGAAACGCGTTCATTTTGCAAGATCAATACGTCGCGTATTCATCTGACTATAAGAAATGGAATGTGCAGAAGTCCGGCATAGGGGTAACGGTTCATAAAATTGCGACGAATGGCACCAGACTGGTGGCCGTCGGATGGGATGGAAGGCTGCAGGGCAGTGACGTGAAGCAACCGAGAATGACAGGGATTATTTACACCTCAACAGATGGACTTCATTGGCAGGAGTTGAACCGAGACCCTAATGCAAAAGGCAACTCTGCTGCGGGTAAGCTTGATCTTGGCAGGTTGTCTGTTGGCGCAGTAAGCTGGGATGGCAGTCGATTTATTGCAGGGATCGAAAAGGGCAGGTTTGCCCAATCAACGGATGGTCTAGGATGGACATTTGTGGATACGAATCAGCAAGCAGAATCAGATGCAAGTGCCAGTCCCTATTTTAAACAGAAATATGGTGGCATGCTTGCGAATAGTAACGGACTGTATGCAGATCAAGAACGTGTGGTCACAGTAGGAAGTCTGGGTACTATTCGAACCTCCCTGCCAGATATGCGGGAATGGAAGATAGTTGCTGAAGGAAAAGTCAGGAATCTCAGTTCTGTAAAGGCATCGGGAAGCCGCATTGTCGCATTTGGAGAAGGTGTCATTGTGGAATCGCGGGATGGTGGAGTGAATTGGGATGTACATAACCCGAAAGAGCTTGAGCGAGCTTATTTTTATTCAACTGCTGCTGTGCAGAATGTATTCGCGGTACGAGGAATTGATAATGTCGATGGAAAGTTGGAGTCGTTCATCTATTCCTCCAATCAGCATGGTGTGTGGACAATGCATCCAGGGAGTGAGTTTTCGAGCAAGCCTCGAGAAGTGTACGTATCGGATAAGCAGCTTGTAGTTAAGCTGTTGGAAGGAACCGCTGTATCAACAGATGGATCAACATGGTCGACTAAATCAGTACCGACTCCATATGTGGAACAACTCGCGAGCAATGGACGAATTGCAATCGGTAGACAGGTTGATGCAGAGAGCTTCAGCAATGTTCTTATGATCTATAATGGCTCCAAATGGACAGCTAGCAAGCATACTGCAAATGTTGTACGGGGGGCCGTATGGGATGGCCGCCAGTTCATTGCGATTGCAGACAGTCAGATCATCACATCGAAAAACGGGGCTGATTGGAAATCGACTTCCAATTCGTATGGAATGAATGCAATTGCTTATGGAGGTGGCAAAATTCTCATTGCCTGTGATAAAGGAACACTGCTGGAATCCACGGATGGCGTGCGCTGGGAAGAGAGAGCGGTTTCCACTGCAGTGGATCTCACCGACATTGTATGGGACAGTAACGGAAAGAAGTTCATTGTATCGGGCAAGGGCGGAACTATTTTGGTGGGTTCTCCGAAATAGGATACAAGGTTCAGAGAAGGCCGCGTTCACGATTGTTGAACGCGGTCTTTGTTTGTTTATCCTCGGTTTGTGCTTAATTTATGAAGCTTCATATCACTAATGCGGTCACAGGGTGGTGTCACAAGGGTTAAACTTCAAGTATCGGCATATATGCTTATTGCCTTCTGTTGCTCATACATATAGAAATAGGGTTCTTTTGTAGGTAAGGAATCGATGTTTGATCTACGAGGGGAGAGGGGAACGGCTATGAATCAGGAGATGAACGGGGGAGTTGCGGCAGGGAGCCAGTCATCTTATGCCAACAGACACAGTATGCATACGATGG